>JBAUMA010000545.1:0-2503 GCA_049578485.1 Specibacter sp. | reverse complement strand
TCACCGAGCCCGGGCCGGGCACTGAACTCCAAGCGGCGCCGGAACCGCCGTCCAAAAAACGCTTGTGGCTGGGACTGGGGGCCGGCGGGGTCCTGGCGGCCGCCGTCGTGGTGGCCGTGGTGCTCTTTGCCAACCTGGGCGCGCCCAAGCCTGCGGAGCCCGACGCCGGCAAGACCGGCACGCCCGCGCCAGTGGTCGTGGCCGGTGCCGAGGTTCCGGCCATCACCAAACTGCATGCCGAAGCCGGCAACGGCGGGGCGAATTGGAGTTGGAGCAACCCCAAGCCGGAAAAGGGCGACAGTTACCTGTGGGCGGCCGTTTCCGCCGTGGACACCGGCTCCTTCAAACCCGTCGCCGCGCCCGCCATCTTCATCGCCAACGGCGCCAACAACGTCTCATGCATTTCGGTGAAACTGGTCCGCGCCAGCGGCCAGTCCTCGGAGGAAACCAGGAAGTGTTTCCCCTGATGCAGCACCGGCCACACTTCGGGGCGTCAGCCCACACCAGTAACAAGCAGTCACACTAATTCTGAAAGCAGGCAGCACCATGGGGGAACTGGCCATAGATTTTTGTGGTGAATGGTACGAACCGTCACCCGACGCGGTTTTTTGCATCGGCCGCGAAGGCGACCTGGAGATTGACGAGAATCCCTACCTGCACCGCAAATTCCTGGAGATCAGCCGTTACGACGGGATCTGGTGGCTGACGAACGCCGGCACCATGCTCTCGGCCACGATCGCCGACGCCGCCGGCGGCATGCAGGCCTGGATGGCCCCCGGGGCGCGGATTCCGCTGGTCTTTGGGCACACCAATGTGATCTTCACGGCCGGGCCCACCACGTACGAATTCTCCGTGCACCTGAAAACCCCCTCCTTCATGGCGCAAAGCCGCGGCGAGGACTCGACCGGCTCCACCACCATCGGCCCGGTCATCTTCACCGACTCACAGAAAGCCTTGATCGTGGCACTTGCCGAGCCCATGCTGCGCCGCGGCGGCACGGGCTTTAGCTCCATCCCGTCCTCGGCGCAGGCTGCCGCGCGCCTGGGCTGGGCACTGACCCGGTTCAACCGCAAACTGGACAACGTGTGCGACAAGCTTGACCGCGTGGGCGTGGTGGGGCTGCGCGGCGGCGGCGGAAAGCTGGCCACCAACCGTCGCGCCCGGCTTGTGGAGCACGCCGTCACCTCACACCTTGTCACCCCGGATGACCTGCCCCTGCTGGATTCCCAACGCGCCCAGGATGATGAATGAGGATCCGGCTGACGCTGCGACGGTCCCCGGCGGAAGATGCAAACCTGGCCGTCACGGTGGACGGCCTGGCCACCGTGGGGGACATCGCCACGGAACTGTACCTGGCCGACCCCGCCCGCAAGGGTGCCGCAGCCCCCAAGAACCTGACCTTGCTGGTGGAGGAATCGGTGGTGGGCGGCGTGCGCGGGCGGACGCTGCCCCCCGAGGGCAATCTGCTCGAATCCGGGCTGCGGCCCGGGGCCACGGTCTCCCTCACACAGGTCAGTGACACGTTCCACCTGCCCATCAAGGACCGCGGCCCGGCCGCCGCCACCGTGCGAGTCACGGCCGGACCCGACACGGGCAAGGAATTTGCGCTGCCCCTGGGCACCAGCTACATCGGCCGGGACTTTAACGCGGACGTGCGCCTGAGCGACCCCATGACGTCCAAGCGCCATGCCCGCATCACGGTGGGCGAGACGGTGGAAATTTCCGACACCGGCTCGGCCAACGGGCTCATGATGGCAGGCATTCCGGTGTCCCGGGCCGTGCTGGGCTCCTCCGATGAGGTGACCCTGGGCGAGACCACCCTGTCGGTGGTCAGCCTGGGCCGCGGTGCGCAGTCGGGGCCCAGCAGCCCGCTGGTCGAGTTCAACCGCTCCCCGCGCGTGGTGCCCGTGTTCACCATTGAGGAACAAAACGTGCCCAGCGGCCCGCAACGGCCCCGGCGCGAGCGCTTCCCGCTGCTGATGCTGGTGGCCCCCATCATCATGGGCGCCGTCATGTTTGCCGTGACCAAGAGCCTGTTCAGCATCATGTTCATGGCCATGATGCCGATCATGATGATCGGCAGCTACATGGACCAAAAGTCCCAGATCAAGCGGGACACCAAGGAAAACATTGAGCAGTTTCGCGGCGCCGCCGCCGAATTCCGCCGCCAGATGACCGCCCGCCAGCAGGTGGAGCGCGCCGTGCGGCTGGCCGAATGCCCGTCCGCGGCCGAAACGGTGGACGCCATCTACAAGCTGGGCCCGCTCATGTGGACCCACCGCCCCGAGCACAAGGCTTTCCTTTCGCTTCGCCTGGGCGTGGGCCGCCAGCCGTCCCGCACCCCCGTCAAGGCGCCCAGCGAGAACAACACGCTGCCGGAATTCATGGCCGAGATCCAGGACCTGAAGACCGAGTTTGAGGACATTGACGCCGTCCCCGTGGTGGCACAGCTGCGGCACAGCGGCGCACTGGGCGTGGCCGGCCCGCGCGGGGTGGTCGACGA
>JBAUMA010000544.1:0-14323 GCA_049578485.1 Specibacter sp. | reverse complement strand
GCATGCGCATCGGCCTTGGTGCTGCCTGGGCCACGGTGGTGGCGGCAGAACTAATCGCCGCGCCCAACGGGCTGGGATTCCGCATGCAACAGGCCCAGCTTTTCTACGACCTGCCCACCATCTTCGTCAGCCTCATAGCAATCGGCATTCTTGGCCTGGTCATGGACCGGATCTTGCTGATGATTGAGGCCCGCCTCACCCGCTGGCAAGAACGCCGCTAAGGAAACCCCATGACCAACCAAACCAAAAATGCCATGATCCGTTTTGAAAACCTGCGCCAGGAATTCACGCTCAGCGGTTCCACCTTCACAGCGCTCAACGGGGTCAACCTGGACATCGCCGACGGCGAATTCGTCACCGTGGTGGGGCCCTCCGGTTGCGGAAAGTCCACCATGCTCAATGCCGCTGCCGGGCTGCTGGACCCCACCGGGGGGCGCGTTGTGGTGGATGACCGCGAGGTGGACGGGCCCAGCCCGCGCACGGGAGTCATCTTCCAGCAGTACGCGCTCTTTCCCTGGCTGACCGTGCGCAAGAACGTGGAGTTCGGCCTGGAGCTGAAGAAGATGCCGGCCAAGGAGCGCCGCGCCATCGCGGACCACTACCTGGACCTCGTTGGTCTGACCCGCTTTGCCGATGCCCTGCCCAAGGAACTCTCTGGAGGCATGAAGCAGCGCTGCGCCATTGCCCGCGCCTATGCCGTCAACCCGGAAATTCTACTCATGGACGAACCCTTCGGTGCCCTTGACGCCCTCACCCGGGTGCACATGCAGGAACAGCTCCTTGAAACGTGGTCCAAGGAACGCCGGACGGTCATGTTTGTCACGCACGACGTTGACGAATCAGTCTTTCTGGCCTCCCGGGTCATCGTCATGGCCGCCCGCCCAGGCAGGATCCATCAGGAAATCCCGATCGACCTTCCCTACCCCCGCACCGAGTCCATGCGCCTCTCCGACGAGTTCGCCAGGCTCCGCGCCCGCGTCTGGGAAGCGGTCTACCACCAGCCGGACGCCAAGGGCGCCGACGAGTAATCCCAACCCATTCACCCACCACCCTTCACCTCCCCAGCATTCATCCCATGCCCCCGCCGCTTCCGGCGCGGGCATGCACCCACCAGGAGAAATCATGCCTTCACCCATTTCACGCCGCAACGTGCTCCAGTTCTCCATGGGGGCTGCAGCCATCTCGCTGCTCGCCGCCTGTGGCGCCAAAAACGACAGCGCCGGCGGCAAACAGCTTGCTGATATCAAGGTCGGCTACATTGCCGACTACAACGGTGCGGGCCTAATGGCCGTTGCCGACCAGGAAGGCTACTGGGCCAAGGCAGGCCTGAAGGCGCAGTATGTTCCCTTCACCAACGGCCCACTTGCCATCCAAGCCTTGGGCACAAACAACATCGACGTCGCCTACATCGGCTCAGGCGCCCTGTGGCTTCCGGCCGCCGGCAAGGCCGAGATCTGGTCCATCAACTCCGTCTCCAACGCCGACCGCATCATCACCCAGCCCGGCATCACCTCCCTAGCTGACTTGAAGGGCAAGAAGATCGGTGTGCCCACGGGCACCTCCGGGGACCAGCTCCTGGGACTAGCCCTGGAGAAGGAGGGACTACAGCGCAGCGACTTCAACATCGTCTCCATGGACCCCTCCACCGCAGTTTCGGCCTTTGCCGCCGGACAAATCGACGGCGCGGCACTCTGGTACCCGCTCATCGAGAACATCAAGAAAGCCAAGCCGAACTTGGTGGAACTCTTCAACGACCAAGACTTCATCGCCACTTTCACGTTCCCCTCAGCGTTTGTTGCCGGGCCCGGCCGTGCCGCCAAAGACAAGGACCTGGCCACCAGCTTCATCTCCGTCATCAAGGCCGCCAACGACTACCGCTACAACAATCAGGACAAGACAGTCGCGGCAGCGGCCTCATTCCTGAAGATCGCGGAGGCAGACATGAAGGCCCAAGCCGACTTGGCCAAGCTGTTCACGTCCAAGGAACTTGAAGACCTCTCCACCAAGGGCACCATCGACGGCTGGTTCAAAGCACTTGAAGAGCAGTTCAAGACCGCCGGCAAGATCACCACAGTCGTAGACCCCAAGACGTTCTACAACACTGCACTGTACGTGGACGCAAAAAAGGTCTGATCGCCAATGACCCCTCAAACATCCTCCACAGCAGCCACAAAAAAGCCCCGGAACATGCTGTTCCTGATGACCGACCAACAGCGCATCGACACCCTGGGCTGCTACGGCAACACCTCCAACCACACCCCCAACCTTGACCGGCTGGCAGCCCGCGGGACCACCTTTGACCGGGCCTATACTCCCACGGCCATCTGTACCCCCGCACGCGCCAGCCTGCTCACTGGCCTGCAACCCTTCGAACACGGCCTGTTGGCCAACTATGAATGGAACTCGGGGCACCGCGAGGAACTCCCGGACGGCCTGCCCACGTTCTCCGCCGCCCTCATCGATCAGGGCTACCGGCTGGGCCACGTAGGCAAGTGGCATGTGGGCAAGGACCGCGGGCCGGAGTACTACGGTTTTGAGGGCATCCACCTCCCCGGAGCGTTGAACGTCTTCGATGACCCCGGCTACGAGGGATGGCTCAAAGCCAACGACTTCCCGGACTTCCACATCTCCAACCCCGTCTACACCACACGAGCCGATGGCAGCCAGGGACACCTAATCGCAGGGGTCACGGACCAGCCCACGGAAGCCACCTTTGAGGCTTTCCTGGCCGATCAGACCATCGCCAAGCTGCGGGACTTTGCGGCCGGGGCGCTGGCGGATGACGGCACTCCGTTTTTCCTGTCCTGCCACATCTTTGGCCCGCACCTGCCCTACCTGATACCGCAAGAATGGTACGACATGGTCGACCCGGACACCATTGAACTGCCAGGTTCCTTTGCCGAGACGTTCAACGGCAAGCCCATGGTCCAGCAGGCATACGCCGAATACTGGTCCACGGACTGTTTCAGCGTGGAGGAGTGGAAGAAGCTCACCGCCGTCTACTGGGGCTATGTGTCCATGATCGACCACGAGGTCGGACGCATCCTCGCCGTCCTGGACGAGCTGGGCCTGGTGGACAGCACAGCCGTCATGTTCACCGCCGACCACGGCGAGTTCACCGGCGCACACCGCCTCAACGACAAGGGCCCGGCCATGTACGAGGACATATACCGGATTCCGGCCATCCTTGCACTACCCGGGGAGCAGGAACGCCGTGAGGACCGCTTCGTCAGCCTGATCGATTTCACCGCCACCTTCCACGACATCGCAGGTGCGGACCCATCCGGGGTCCACGGCAGCTCACTGGTGCCGATGGCCGAGGGACGTGATCCCGGTGACTGGCGCTCGGACATCCTGTGCGAGTTCCACGGACACCACTTCCCCTATGCCCAACGCATGATCCGCAACAAGGACGTGAAATACATTGCCAACCCGGAGGGCATTGACGAGTTCTACGACATGGTGGCCGATCCCGACGAGCTCAACAACGTAATAAACGTCCCGGCCTACCGTGACCGCGTTGCCATCATGCGCCGGGAAATGTACCGCCAACTCGTGGAACGGGGCGACAAGTTCGCCCAGTGGCTCGCCTTTGCAGGCGACATCCCCGAGGCCGAGCGGGTGCGTCCTGTGACTGCCGTGGAGCGGTTCATCAGCTGACCCCGCTCTGCGCGGGCGGCACAAAGCCGTGGGTGGTGGCCCTCCAGCCTTCCAGAGGGACACCACCCACTTTTTTGGTGCGATAACCAAGAACGCCACCCGGGAAGGGAATCCCTCTCCGCTTCGTCGGTTTTGTACTTCTCCCCTGAGGATGGTCAACATTGCTGGAGCTGCTTTTCAGTTCGACGTTGAGGGGTTACGTCCCATGGAGTAGCCCAGGACCTTGAAACATTCGAACCGAAACCGCCCACTCTGGAGGGCTGGAATTACAACCACAAGTAAATGCCTACGAAAACTACCACCGCAGGTCGGAGCATATTCAGCACCAGAAACTAATCATCAGTTATCAACGTTTGTGAACCCCGCTTGCTGATCTAGGTCCAGCGCAAACCCGTCAATAGGCCATTTTGGCCTGTTCCTGCATAGCTTTGTTGCAACAATGCAAGATACTAAATTGTGGTCGATGCGCCTTCAAAAGTATGAGTTTTGTATGACGTGGTGGTAAGTCCCACCCGGATGTTGCACGACCTCAAGTACAGCGGCCCATGCCATGGGTAACATTTTACTCTTGGTGTGTACCCGTCTGGCAGCCCTGTTCGCAGCCCGAGTAAAATCTTCATGAAACGAGCCAGGAACAAGGCTTTGTGAACCCAACAACCGGCGTCTGGCTGTCTATGGGCCCCCACAGGTCAAGGAGCCAAGCAAAACCGGGGCAGACCCGATCCTTGGCGGTGAAAGTGGTGTTTGCTGTCTGGGTGTTCATGGCGTCCTCCTGAACGTTGGGTCAGCCCAACCTGTCAACTAAACCTTGGGCAGACCCAGGGATGCGCTACGTCGTAGTTGCCAATGAGCCTTGCCAAACCGACCGGCGTCTGCCCGCTCGCGTTGACGTGCAGCGGATCAGCAGCGTGGCTGCGGAGCAGGCCATTCAACTCACCCCGACCTTTGGAGTTAAAGACCGCGACCCAAAGCGGTGTGTTGCCGTAGACGTTCTCCTCATCAACCCGTGCTCCTGCATCGATCAGGGAGGCAGCCGCCCTCAGGCCGAACTCCTGCGCTGCGAGATGAAGCGGCGTGAAACCTTGGCGGTCCACAACGGCAGGCAATCCTCCCGCAGCCAGCAACCGTGCTATTGCCCCGGGATCGTCTTCCAGCGCAGCGTAATGGAGCGCAGAACGGCCGGCGCGGTCCATGCGAGGCTTCGGCTCGTTGTCCACGTTCATTCCCTGCCCTCTGCGGCGTCAAATCTTCCTGGGGCCGGCGACTCAAAGACAGCTGAACGGCAGGTCGGTTGGAACTATGGTGTGCGGCGTCTCTTCTGCACTCGGAGCCGCCAGGTTGAGCAGATGAATCTCTCATCCGGGGCGGCCGAAGAGGAACTCCTTACAGCAATGCGACGGCTGCCCGCAACTTCAATCCGTCTCGTCGGGAGTGCTGGGAGGGACGCCCGGCGCGAGGCCGTTGTCTCTCTGATACTTCAGCGCACGGTTTCCGTCGGGCACTCCTATGAGGCGGACTCGAGCCAGGCGTTGACGGCGTCGCGTGCGGCGGTGGGCTGCTCGTGGAACAGGAAGTGGCCGGCACCCTCGACGACGGTGAACTGGGCCGTGGGCAGTGCGGCTGCCATTTCTTCGGCAGCGCTGATGGGAATGAGGCGGTCCCCGGCTCCGTGGATGATCGCTGTTGGGCAAGCGATGGACGGCAGGATCGAGCGGAGATCGGCTCGATGCACGACGGCCTGCTGCTGTCGGAGAAAGGCGTCTGCGCCAATGGGGGCGGTCATGGAGCGCCAGGTGGCCAGGAGTGCGTCGTCGGATTCGTTGTCTGGTGCGACGACGCCAGGGAAGGCGGCGTCGACCAGAGCGTCGAAATGTCCGTCTTCGACGAGCGCGGACTGGCGCGCCCGCGCTCGGATCTGTTCCGCGGTGTCGGCGCGGGCGGACGTGCTGACGAGCGCGAGAGCGATGACACGGTCGGGTGCTTGTCGGATGACTTCGAGGGCGACGTACCCTCCCATGCTTGTCCCGAGAACAGCGATGTCGCCGGCGTTCTCGCGGAGGATCCGTTCGGCCATGGACGCGATGGTGCCGTCGTGGCGGGTGTCGGCCAAAGTGACCTGCCCGCGCGTCCAGACGGTATCGAGCACCGGGGCATAAGCGAGCGGAGAGCAGAGCAGAGGCGGTATCAGGACAATCTTCACGTTCTCAGTCTTGCTGCACCCACCGACATTAACCTAAAGGCGCCGGCGCTCTGGCTCTAGCTAGTCAATTCGCCCAACCGGAGCAGACCAGCCGCGTTGACCTAGGGTGTGTCTCCTAAAGCGGCTAGCCAGATGGTGATGGCCCGGAGGACGGCCCCGCCCCGGTATGTCAGGGCAAGATTGTCGTATCCGGTGGCTAGGCACGCCATTGCTTGACGGCGTTGAAGTTCCGTTCGACTTTCGTTGCGACCCATTTAGTCGTCTTTGTTGAAGGCTGGTGGGCCGCCGCCCGCGGAGCCGCGTCGTTTCCGATGTCCGACCTTGTCCGCCGGTTGCGGGATGACGGCCGTGATGCCGCGGGCGGCCAGTTGGGTCCGGATTGCCTTCGAGGAGTATGTCTTGTCGCCGTGGACCCGGTCCGGACGGGTCGGCGGTCTGCCCGGACCTGCCCGGTTGATCTTCAACTGCTCCGTGAGATGGCTTAACATGGGTGCATCCCCGCCCTGGCCGGGGGCCAGCAGCGATACCAGGGGCCGGCCGTTGCCGTCAACCAATGCGTGGATTATCGTGGTCAACCCGCCACGTGCGTTCGATCGCATGGTCGGCCGGCTCATCGCGCAGTTTCATGTAATTCGTCGGTTCTCCCTGTGGGGCGGGGACGGTTCGTGCCGTGCTGGTGGGGACGGTTCGTGCCGTGCTGGTGGGCACGGTTGACCGTGGAGTCGACCGAGCCTACCCAGTACACCTTTCCTGCGGCATCGGCCAGGGTCAGCAGGCGGGCCAAGATGGCATCCCAGGTGCCGTCACCACTGTAGCGGCGGTGGCGTTTTCAGATCGTCTGCCACGGGCCGAATTCCGTGTGAACGTCTCGCCAGGCGATCCCGCACCGGTACCGGTAGATGATTCCCTCCACGGCCCTGCGATCGTCGCGGAACGGGCGGCCCCGGCACCCACTGGACGACGGAAGCATCGGCTGGATGCGGGCCCACTGCCCATCAGTTAGAACGGAAGTACGAGACACCCATCAATCATTAAGCGCCACCGCGCCACCATTCAGGAGACGCGCCCTAGGCCCTCGGCAAACCGTTCGCCTTGGCCACGTTTCCCAGCCAGCCGAGGCTGGGCTTTGGTGTACGCACGAACGTCTCGCGGTCGACGGCGATAAGCCCGAACGTCGGGCGGAAACCGCTCGCCCACTCGTAGTTGTCCAGGGCGCTCCAGTGTTGGTAGCCGAGCACCTCGACGCCGTCGGCCATCGCGGCATGCAGGCCGCGCAGGGCGCCGTCGGTGTAGGCGATGCGGCGGGTGTCGTCGGCGGTCGCAATGCCGTTCTCCGTCACGATCACCGGAACGCGCCCGCTCAGCTCCCAGGCACTACGAACCCCGAGCTCAAGCGCCTGCGGGAAGTACTCCCAGCCGGTGAGCGTGGTCTCGACGTCGTCGGCCACGGGCAGCGGGCCGTCCGGACCGATGAAGGTGCGCGTGTAGGCCTGCACGCCGACGAAGTCATCCCCGGCCGCCTGTTCCAGGTACCAGTCGTCACGCGGGTATCCGTACTCGTGCAGCGTCTCGTCCGCACCCGGCTCGCCAGTGGAATGGAACGCCTGCGTCGCAACCGTCCACCCCGTCTTGAGGCCCGGAACGCTGGACAGCACCTCGCGGGAGCGCTTGTGCGACTCGAGTAGCGCATCCGCGACGCCCAGATCCGGGTTCGGCAGGCCGTAGGCGACCAAGTTTGCTGCGTCCTCTCCCCCGGCCAGCATCGCGGCGATGTTCGGTTCATTGATGGTGCAGACGTAGTCGACGCCCTCCGAAACGATGGGAAGCACCGATTCGGTGTAGCGGGCGAAGAGATCGGCGGCGTCGTCGGCACGCCAGAAACCGTCGTTGTGCATCCATCGCGGCACCGTGAAGTGCATCAGGGTCACTGTCGGGTTGAGCCCAAATTCGTGGGCAGCATCGACCATGCGGCGATAGTGGTCGATCTCGGCCCGCGAGACAAACCCGCGCTCGGGTTCGATGCGCGCCCACTCAATGCTGAAGCGGTAGGAGTTCAGTCCTGCATCGGCCAGCAACCGCATGTCTTCGCGGTAGCGGTGGTAGCTGTCCATCGCGTCGCCGCTCGGTTCCACGATGTTCGTGCCCGCGGCGTGCTCCATCATCCACCAGTTGCTGTTGACGTTGTTGCCCTCTATTTGGTGGGCGGCCGTTGCGGCACCCCACAGGAAGCCGTTGGGAAAGCTGAGCATGTTACTCCTTGTGTTGCGGTGTGAATTGAAGATTTCCGTTGGCGACAGCGGACGGACGCCGCGCCCAAAATTGGTCCAGTACGACGGCGGTTGCCTCCGGTGCCTCCTGCTGCGGGGAGTGGGCCCCGCCGGGGATCACCTCGTAGTCCGCCCCGGTGCGCCGGGCCATGGCGTGCTGCCACTCGATCGGCCATTTGTCGTCGTGCTCTCCGTGCGCGATGAGCACGGGAAGTCCGGTGGCAGCAATCTCGGCGCTCCTGTCGGCGTGGGTGCGCAGTATCTCGGCACCCGAGACCAAATTCTCGCTCGATGTGCGCGCCGCCCGCAGCCGCAAGAAGGCCTCCTCCGGCGTCAACAGTTCGTCGGCCAGCCCGAGCGTGTGCGGGTTATCCCGGTTCCAGAGACCGATGCTGCCACCCTGCGCGAGTGCCTCGCTCGTGTCGGAATGCCGGCCCGGCCAGCCGTTCGGACCGGAACAGAGCACGGTCAGGCTCAGGAAGGCCGCGGGCCGGGCGATCGCGGCTTCCGGTGCGACGATGCCGCCAAAGCTGTGTCCGAGCAGGTGCACGGGTTTGCCGTTGCCAACCATTGCCGCGACCTCAAGCACATCGGAGGCGAAGAGCTCGAGGGTGTAGTTCTCCATTCCGTCGGGTCCCACGGAATCGCCCTGGCCGCGTTGGCTGTAAGCCCAGACGTCCCAGCCCTGTGCGGAGAGCAGGGGCAAGAACTCGCGGAAGTCCTCCTTTGAGCCGGTAAAACCAGGCACAAACAGTACGGTTCCCCGCCTCTCCCCCACGGCTTCGGCGTGGTAGGCGGTGAGCTGGCCGACGCCGGCCGGGAGCCCGATCACCGAAACGCCCGCGGGTACGGCGGGCGCCCCGAACGCCTCGATCTGGTTGAAGGTCATACGGCGGCACCCCTGGCCCGGGCCGGGTTGGGCACGGCGTCCAACAAGCGGATGGTGTATTCGTCCTCGGGATGCTGCAGCACGTGGGCGGTATTGCCGCGCTCCACCACCCGCCCGCCGTTGAGCACCATGATGTTGTCGGTCACCAGCCGGGCACTGAGCAGGTCATGGGTGATGTAGAGCATGCTCACGCCCCATTGTTCGCGCAGCTCCTCCAACAGTGCCAGCACGCCGGCACGCAGTGACACGTCGAGCATGGACACCGGTTCGTCCGCGATGAGCACCTGCGGGTTGCTGGCCAGGGCACGGGCAATGACCACGCGCTGGCGTTGCCCGCCGGACAGCTGGTGTGGCAGCTTGGTGGCAAATTGTTCCACGGGTGCGAGCCCGACCGTCTCGAGCAATTCGAATACCCGCTTTCGGGCCTCCGGCCCGCGCAACCCGCCAAAGTTCACCACGGGACGGGTGAGCGTGTACTCGATGGTGTGCAGCGGATTCAGGGCCGAGTAGGGGTCCTGGAAGATCATTTGCACGTTCTTGTGCAGCTCGCGGATCTGGCCCCGGCCGAGTCGCGCAACATCCAGCTCGCCGAACTTGACCGTCCCGGAGCTTGGCTTCTCAACGCCCGTGATCAGCTTGGCAATGGTCGATTTGCCGCTGCCGGAGGCACCTACCAGGGCCAGCGACTGGCCTGGCTCCAGGGTGAAGGAGACATCGTCGACGGCGGTGACGGGCTGTTCGCCCCTGCGCGGCGGCGGGTACACCTTTGATACGTGGTCGACGACGATCGCGGAGTCGGAGGAACGGCCCTCCCGCGTTCCGGCGGTTGCTCCCCCTGAAACCCGGTTGGCCTCGCGGCTCGCCCGATCGGTGAAGCCGGGAAGTTCAACGACCTCCGCACGCGGGTCGGCGTAGTGGCTGAGCAGCATCCGGGTGTACTCGTCCTGCGGGTTTTGTAGAATGTCCAGGCTCGGCGCATCCTCGACGATCCGGCCCTCATGCATGACCAGGACCCGTTGGGTCGATTCAAGCACCACCCCGAGGTCATGGCTGATAAGTATGGCCGTGAATCCCTCGGACTTCTGCAACGACTTGATGGTGTCCATGATGGCCTGCTGCACGAGGACGTCAAGGGCGGTGGTCGGCTCGTCAAAGACCATCAGCTGCGGCTCAAGGGAGAGTGCGAGGGCTATGGACACCCGCTGGCGCATTCCTCCGGACAGCTCGCCCGGGAACCGGGCGAGTGTCGCCTTCGTGAGACCCACCTTCTCAATGAGCTCGACCTGGCGGGCGTCCCATCTGGACTTCTCAACGTGTCTGTGGGCGCGGAAGATGTCGATGAAATGGTTGCGGATGGTGCGCACCGGGTTCAACGCGTTCATGCCCGACTGCAACACCATCGCGAAGCCACCCTGGCGCTGTTGGCGCAACGTCTCGGCGTCGAGCTCGCGAATGTCCTTTCCGCGAAAGAGGATCTGTCCGCCGTTGGTGCGTGCAGGCGGCTTTTGCAGCCGGGTGAGCGCCAGGCCGAGCGTTGATTTGCCGGATCCGGACTCGCCGACCAGGCCGACGAACTCGCCGGCTTCAAGGGCAAACGACACGTGGTCCACGGCCTGCAACGCGGTGAAGCCGTTCGACTCATAGACAACCGAAAGATCTTTGACCTCAAGAATGGGGTTCATCGTGACTTTCCTTCACGTAGGCGTGGATTGCTGATGGCGTCAACGCCGAAGTTGATGAGCGTGAGGCTCAGGGCCAGCAGTGCGATGCAGAGACCCGGGGCGAACAGCAGTATCCATTGCCCGGTCAGGAGGGCGTTGGAGTTTTGCGCCCAGTAGAGGATGGTGCCCCAGCTGACGATGCTTGAATCGCCCAGGCCGAGGAATTCCAGCCCGGCTTCGGCCAGGATGGCGCTGGTTGCTGCCCCGAAGAAGCCTCCGGCGATGATCGAGGTCATGTTCGGCAGGATCTCCTTGAACACGATCCGCCAGGCCGGCTCACCGGAGAAGCGGGCCGCCGTGACGAAGTCGCGAGAACGCAGCGTCTGCGTTTGGGCGCGCAGCACGCGTGCCCCCCACGCCCATCCGGTGATCACAATGACGGCAACGATCATGACGAGGCCGCCGTTTTGCAGGTACGCGGCGATCACGATCATTAGCGGCAGCCCGGGAATGACCAGGAACAGATTGACGATGAAGTTGATGACATCCGCCCCGAATCCGCGAATGTATCCCCAGCTCAGGCCGATGACAATTGCCACCACCGTGGACAGCAAGCCGGCGATGAAGCCAACGGACACGCTGATCTGCGATCCGTAGATCAGCTGGCTGAGCACGTCCTCACCGGCCGCCGTCGTCCCAAACCAATGCGCCGCGCTTGCGTCAGCGTTGCGTTCGAAGCCGTCCTGTGAGGCGCCGTAGGGAGCCAGCAGGGGCGCGAAGATTGCCACGAGGATGAAGCAGGCGAGAATAATGAGCCCGAGCCGTGACTTCCAGTTGGCCCACAGGGTTGCGGCGGATCGGGTGATGAAGGTGAACCTGCGCGGTGGTTTCGTCACTTCTGTCGCGGCTGTCGAGATGTTCTGTGTAGTTGTCATCGTCGTGTCCTTGGGTCGAGTACCCCGTACATGATGTCCACGAGGAAGTTTGCGATCAGCACGCTCACGGTGATCATCAGAAACAATGCCTGCATCAGCGGGTAGTCCTGGCCGATGACGGCATTGAAGAGGAGGTACCCGATGCCCGGATAACCAAACACCTGCTCAACGAGCACCGAGCCGCCGACAACGCCGCCAAGGGCGAGACCGAAGCCGGTGAGATTTGGCAGGATCGCGTTGCGTGCCGCGTAGCGAATGGCCACGGTGCGTCCCTTGAGGCCGTTGGCCTCGGCGAACGTCACATAGTCGTCACCGAGCGTGTTGATCATCGCGTTGCGCATTCCGATGATCCACCCGCCGAGCGAAGTGATCAAGATGGTGAGTGCCGGAAGGGCCGCGTGGTACAGCACATCCATGAAGAAGTCCCATGTCAATGCCGGGGTGGCGGTCGGGCCGAAGGCGCCCGAAGTGGGGAACAGGTGCAGGACGTACCCCGCGAAGAACAGCAGCAAAAGCGCCGTCCAGAAGTACGGGAACGTGCTGGCAAAGCTGCCGCTCAATGTGGGCAGTGCGTCGAGCCAGGTGTTGCGCTTCCACGCAGTGAGGACACCGATGAGGGTCCCGAGGACGAACGCGATGATCGTTACGAGCCCGACCAGCACGATCGTGTACGGGAAAGCCTGCCAGATCATCTCGGAGACCGACTGCGGGTAAAAGGTGTACGAAACACCAAAGTCGAGGGTGAGGACCTGGTGCAGGTATCCGAAATATTGCTCCAGTATGTTGCCATCCGGCACGCCGAGTTGGGCTTCGATTGCTTTACGCGTGGCGTCGGTGACCGGCCCGTTCTGGGCCAGCTTGGCGATCGCGGCATCGGTGGGTGAACCCGGCATCATGCGCGGGAGCAAGAAGTTCAAGGTGACGGCCGCCCACAGTGTGAGCAGGAAGAATCCCATGCGCCGAAGTACGTACACCATCGACTACTCACCATCCTTGTTTGCGAGTTTGAGCTTGGTGAAGACGAGCAGCGGGCTCGAGTCGTAAGTTTGCGGTGGTGCGTAGGGGTCTTCCGCGGTGGGCCAGCCGGTGAACTTGGAGGTGTTGTACAGCCCCCAGAGTCCGCCATAGTACAGGCCTATGACCGGAAGCTGGTCGTAGACAATCTTCTGTAGCTGGTGGCTGATCTGAAGTTGCTTGGCCCGGTCCACTGTTTCCTTGTACTGGGCGAGCAAAGCGTCGGTCTGCGGGTTGCTGTAGCGCTCGAAGTTGCTCGGTGCCAGCTCACCGACCTTAACGTGGAACTCGCTCGAGAGCAGGCTGTTGTAAGCCTGGAAGACGTCGCCGCCGCCCATGCCGCCCATAGCCACCTCGAAGTCACCGTTCTGGATGGCTTGCTGGTAGCCGGCCGGCTGGGGCTGCTTGATGGTGATGTTGATGCCGATCGCGCCGAGTTCCTTGCGTACCTCTTGAATGGCGCGCAGCCAGTCCGTGTAGCCATTGGCCGTGGTTACCGAAAACGTGAACGGCTTGCCCTTGCCGTCCACCATGGTGCCGTTCACCAGCTTGTAGCCGGCTTTGGCAAAAGCGGCCAGCGCGGCATCGGTGTCCTGCTTGACGACGCCGTCGTTGGGAATGTCGGGGTTGAGTTCCGATTTCTGGTTGGGCAGCATGAGGCCGGTCTGGCCGGCCTTGCCCATGTATCCCTCAGTGGCGGCATCGGCAATCTTCTCGCGGTCAAGTGCGAGGGCGAGGCCCTTCCTTAGATCGACGTTGTCCCAGGGCGCCTTGGCAAGGTTGGGCACCAGGCTGATCACCCCGCCCGGTGGAAACCAGTTCTTGTTGTCTGGATTGGCCGCGCCCCAGGTGCCCTCGACGTTGCTCATGAACGAGTACGCCCAGTCGAAGCCCTTGGTCACGATGTCGAGCTCGCTCGTGGCCGCCGGCAGCACCAGATGCTGGATTTGAACCTTCTCGCTCTGCCAGTAGTCCTGGTTCTTGTCCATCGTGTATTGCTGGGATGAGAAGTTGCCGACCGTGAACGGCCCGGTGCCTACCGGGTTCTCATCCCGCCAGGTGTCCGGGTTCTTCACGTCCTTCCAGATGTGCTCCGGCACGATGAGCGTCAGCGAGATGACGTCGACCGCCGGTGCATCCTCGTCCTTGAGATGCACGATGACGTGGTCCCCGTCCACTTCGACGCTCGCGATGTGCTGCCAGGCGCCCTTGACGTCAAGCGTCGGGTATTTCTTGATGAGGTTGAAGGTGAACACGACGTCTTCCGGCGTGAACTTTTCACCGTCAGACCAAGTGACACCCTGGCGGATGGTGTAGTCGATCGTGCGTGCATCCTTCAGCGTCACTTTTTCGGCCAGCCAGGGAGTTTGCGTTCCGTCGAGCACGTTGACGGCGGTGAGTGGCTCATAGACGTAACTCGCGGCCACACGCTTGTTGAAGAGAAAGGGATTGAAGATCTTCTCAAACATGGGCGAGCCCTTGTCCGCGGCAATCAACATGGTGTCGCGCGGGATCGACGGGTCCGGTTCGCTCTTGATTTGGATGCTGCAACTGGAAATAAGCATGGCTGCAACAGAGATTCCGGCGATCACCGACAAGCGTTTTCTTCGCGTTTTTGAGTTCGTCATTGACACTCTTGCTTCCTCATGTCTTCTCTGTCACGAGGCAGTCCATCAGGGCTGCGCTGCGCCGGGGTG
>JBAUMA010000543.1:0-2265 GCA_049578485.1 Specibacter sp. | reverse complement strand
ATCCAAAACCACCTCCTTCAGCTGCTGGCCCTGACCGCCATGGAGGAGCCCATCTCCTTCAACGCCCAGGACCTGCGCGCGGAAAAGGAAAAGGTGCTGGCCGCCGTCAAGCTGCCGGAGGACTTGTCCACCCATTCGGCCCGCGGCCAGTTCGCCGGCGGCTGGCAGGGCGGGGAGCAGGTGCTTGGTTACCTGGACGAGGACGGCATTCCGGCGAATTCGACGACGGAGACCTTTGCGGCCATCCGCCTGGACATCAACACCCGCCGCTGGTCCGGCGTCCCGTTCTACCTGCGCACGGGCAAGCGCCTGGGGCGCCGCGTCACCGAGATCGCGGTCGTCTTCAAGCGCGCCCCCAACCTGCTCTTCACCGACCACGCGGAGGACGACTTCGGCCAAAACGCCGTCGTCATCCGGGTCCAGCCCGATGAGGGCGTCACGATCCGTTTCGGCTCGAAGGTGCCCGGCACGCAAATGGAAGTCCGCGACGTCACGATGGACTTTGGTTACGGCCACGCATTCACCGAGTCCAGCCCCGAAGCTTATGAACGCCTGATCCTGGACGTCCTGCTCGGGGAGCCGCCGCTGTTCCCGCGCCACCAGGAAGTCGAACTGTCCTGGAAGATCCTGGACCCGTTTGAGGAGTTCTGGGCGGCGGAGGGCGTGCAGCCGGAAAGCTACGAACCCGGCAGCTGGGGCCCGGCCTCGGCCGATGAATTGTTAAAGCGAGACGGAAGGACGTGGCGACGACCATGATCGTTGACCTGCCCAACACCACCACCTCCAAGATCACCAAACAGATCGTCAAGCTGCGCGAACAAGGCGGCGTTGTCGCCCTGGGCCGTGTCCTGACCCTGGTGGTCATCACCAAGAGCGGGCTCGAGGAGGATGCCATTGCGGCCGCCAACCTGGCCAGCCGGGAGCACCCCTGCAGGATCATCGTGCTGGCCGCCGGCTCCGAAACGGAGCCCACGCGCCTGGACGGGGAGATCCGTGTGGGTGGCGACGCCGGCGCCTCCGAGGTGATTGTCCTGCGCGGCTACGGCGAGCTGGCGGCGGAAAGCGAATCGGTCGTTTCGGCGCTGCTGTTGCCAGACGCGCCAATCGTGGCCTGGTGGCCCAACGACGCTCCGGAGTCTGCCAGCGAGAGCCCCATCGGGCGGATCGCCCACCGGCGCATCACCGATTCTGCCAACCAGGCCGATCCCCGCGAGGCGCTCATGCACATGGGCAACACCTACGCCGCCGGCGACACTGACCTCGCCTGGACCCGCCTGACCAACTGGCGGATCCAACTGGCAGCCGTGCTGGACCAGTTCATCACCGACAAGCCCATCACGGCCCTGCAGGTGGAGGGTGCCAGCGACTCCCCCAGCACGCTGCTGCTGGCCTCGTGGCTGCACCGTTCACTCAACGTGCCCATCACGGTCACCGAGGATGAACGCGGCACCGGAATCCGGCGCGTGGTGCTTGAACGCGAGAACGGCAATGTGGAACTGTACCGCCCCGGCACCACCGAGGCCGTGCTGACCCAGCCGTGCCAGCCCGTGCAGAGGATTTCCCTGCCGCGGCGCACCTTGCAGGACTGCCTGGCGGAGGAACTGCGCCGGCTCGATCCCGATGAAGTCTTTGGCGAGGTTGTCACGGACGGCATGAGGAAACTATTGGCCGACGAGAAGGTGGTTTCGGCATGAGCCGCAACGTCCGCATCACCCTGCACCCCTCCTTCGATGTCCTGGCGGCCACGACCGCTGCCCGGCTCATCACCCGGCTGCTCGACGTCCAAAGCGAGCGGGGCGAGGCCACAGTGGTCTTGACCGGCGGCAGTGTTGGCATCGCCACGCTCAAGGCCGTTGCCGAATCCCCGGCCCGGCTGGCCGTGGACTGGGGAAAGGTCAACTTCTGGTTCGGCGACGACAGGTTCGTTGAATCGGGCTCGCCCGACCGTAACGCCGGCCAGGCAGCCACCGCGCTGCTTGACCACGTAGGTGTGGACCCCGCACGTGTCCATGCCATGGCGGCTTCCGACGAGGTGGATGGCCTGGACGCGGCCGTTGCGGACTACACTGCCCAGCTCGCGGCCGCGGCCCGGCTGGAATGGGAGAACGACGACGAGGCAACGTCGGAGCAGGAGCCTTCGATGCCGCGCTTTGACGTGCTGCTGCTGGGCCTGGGGCCGGATGCGCACATCGCCTCCCTGTTCCCGGAACTGGCCGGCATCCGTGCTCAAGGCGTTCCCGTGGTGGGGGTTCGCAACTCCCCCAA
>JBAUMA010000542.1:0-2870 GCA_049578485.1 Specibacter sp. | reverse complement strand
GCCCGGCGCCCGGCTGTCAGTAATTCGGCGGGGGCCTCGGCCGTTCGTTCCGCGACCCCCGCCGGGTCATGTGTGCGCATGGGAGATATGTCTAGGAGCCCGGTTGATCCAGGGGCTCCGCGACGGTCCTAGACGTCACGAGTTTTGAGTGAAACGATGGCCGGCACGGTGATCAGGACGATCCATCCGAGGAAGATCATGCCGCCCGCCAGCGGGCTGATGAAGGCTGCCTTGTCGCCAATTTCCAGCATGCGCCCACCGGCCACGCTGGGCGTGTACTGGCCAACGTACTTCCAGAACTCGCCGGGAATCAGGGTCAGCAGCTGTGTGGCGATCTGCAAGAGGAAGAACAGTCCGACCAGAACAACGATTCCGCCGGCGGAGCTGCGGATGAGCGTTCCCAGGGAAAGCCCGACCAGCGCGACGCCGGCCACATACACGCCACCCATGAGGATGCTGGAGAGGACGCCGTCCATGCCCAAGGACATGGTGATTCCGGCGGGGCTCATGATGGGGATGGAGATCAGGAAGGTGACAAACGCGGCAACAAGCGTCAGCACATAGGAGACCACAACCAGCACGATGGCCTTGGCGAAGAATGCGGGAAGCCGCTTGGGCACCGCCGTCATGGTGGAGCGGATCATGCCGGTGCCAAACTCGGAGGCGATCAGCAAAACGGCCAGGGCCCCCAGGATCAGCACGCCCATTTGGATGCCGGCGATGGGGGTGCCGTAAATGTTCAAGCCATTGGCGTTGGCTGCCGCAATGGCTTGGTCAATGGTCAGCTTCGGCGCACCGGAGGGATTCACACCGGGTCCATTGACTGCTGCGGGACCCAGCTCCATAAACCTTTCGACTGCTTGTCCACGCGCCCACGCCGCGAAGGCGCCGACACCAACCATGGCGACGAAAGTAAACAACAGGAGCATCTGGGTTGAGCGCAGTGAACGGAACTTGATCCATTCGCTGCGCAGCACGCCCGCAAAGCTCAGGCCATGCGTGCCGGCGGCGGCGGAAGGCGACTGGCGAGTCATCGTACTCATTTCTTAGCGTCCCTTCAGGGTGGCCGGCTCTGCGGCAACTTCATCGGTGAATTCGTGGGAGTGGTACTCCACGGAGTCCTTGGTGAGGTCGAAGTATGCCTCTTCCAAGGACGTGGTGAGTGGGGTCAGCTCATAGACGAGAACCTGGCTTTCCAGGGCGATCCGTGCAATCTCGCGGGAGTCAAGGCCGGAGACTTCGAGGGTCTCGTTTTCGTTGCTCTGCACCTGGATGCCGCTGCCGCTGAGCAGCTGGGCCAGGCGGGTGACATCGGCCGTGCGGACACGCACCTTGGCCTGCTGGTTTCCGGCCAGGATCGTTTCAATGGGGGCGTCGGCAATGATCTTGCCGCGGCCGATCACGATCAGGTGGTCGGCGGTCTGGGCCATCTCGCTCATCAGGTGTGAGGAGAGGAAGACTGTCTTGCCTTGCCCGGCCAGGTGCTTGGCCAGATTGCGCACCCACAGCACGCCTTCGGGGTCCAGTCCGTTGACGGGCTCGTCCAGGATCAGTGTCTGGGGGTCGCCCAGCAGGGCTGCGGCAATGCCCAGGCGCTGTCCCATGCCGAGGGAGAACCCGCCGGCCTTCTTCTTGGCGACGGCGGCCAGGCCCGTCATGTCGATGACCTCATTGACGCGCTTGGTGGGGATGTTGTGCGTGGCGGCCATGGCCAGTAGGTGGTTGTAGGCGCTGCGGGAGGTGTGGACCGCCTTGGCATCCAACAACGCACCCACCTGGTGCAGGGGATCACGGTGGTCCGCATAGCGCTTGCCGTTGACCGTGACGGTTCCGCCCGAGGGCTTGTCCAGTCCGACGATCATGCGCATGGTGGTGGACTTGCCGGCGCCGTTGGGCCCCAGGAATCCGGTCACCATGCCCGGCTTGACGGTGAACGTCACGCCACCGACGGCGGTCTTGGCGCCGTAGTGCTTGGCCAGGTTTACTGCCTCAATCATGTGGACATCCCCTTTTGGGCTGTGGTGGTGCGGAACCGCATTCGGTGGTGCAGCGCATTCCGCTTCTCTTATGACCACCGTACGCAACCGCGGCGCCGTTTTCTTCGATCTCAGGGATGAATCAGGGATGCACCGGGGTAATCCCTACGGATGATGGCGCCGCACCGGCGGCCGCCAAGGACCGGACCATAGGATGGGCTGATGCCCTTACTTCCCGCCCCACGCCGGTTTCCCGTGCGAACGCTCCATGCGGTCTCACTGCCATCCCTGGCCATCCTGCTCGCCGGGGCGCTCTCGGTGTACGCCACCCACAACGATCCCCCGTTCCAGGGGCTCGACGACGCCTGGTACCAGACCATGCTGGCCTCACGGACACCGTGGCTCACCTCGGCAAACCGCGTCCTGGACTTTGTGGGCAACAACGGCATGGTCATTTATGCCGTTGCATTGTTCCTTGCCCTGTTGTTCCGCCACCGGCGCCTGGCGTTCTTTACGGCCGGCGCCAACCTTGGCGCCGTGGCACTTACCCACCTGATCAAAGTGCTGCTGGACCGGCCACGCCCGCTGGACCGTCTGGTGACCGTGGACACCGGAGCATTCCCTTCGGGGCATGTTAGTGCCACCGTGACGGCAATGGTGAGCACCGCCGTCGTCCTGGGCAAGCTGTGGATGTGGATCAGTGGCGCGATCCTGAGCGTGGCCATGATGTACAGCCGCACCTACCTGGGCGCCCATTGGCTCTCGGACACCATTGCAGGTGCGCTGCTGGGCGTGGGTGTCACCTTGCTGCTATGGGCGGCCGTCCAAAATAAATGCCTTACAGGGAATATACGAATGCCCTAGGCGGAAGCCCGCTCAAATTCGGATTCGGGC
>JBAUMA010000541.1:0-8299 GCA_049578485.1 Specibacter sp. | reverse complement strand
GGACGAAAGTGAGGATCAGGAACAGGATCAGCGAGCACAGGAACACCAGCAGGGAAGTCCACACGTTCAGGCGGGTGGTGATGCCAAAGAAGGTGATTTGTTCGGCGGCGTCGATGCGCAGCAATTCAATCCAGAAACGCCCGGCCGTGTAGATCATGGCGTAGAGCAGGAACAGGCGGCCGCGGCGGAGCCTGAACTTCCTGTCCAGGAGCAGCAGCGCGGCAACTCCGAGCAGGTCCCAGATGCTCTCGTAGAGGAAGGTGGGGTGGAACAGCGTGTCTGGGCCGAAGCCGGAAGGCACAAACTGAGGGGAAACACTCAGTCCCCAGGGCAGCGTGGTGGGCCCGCCAAAGAGTTCCTGGTTGAAGTAGTTGCCCCAACGGCCGATTGCCTGGGCCAGCAGGATGCCCGGGGCCGCGGCGTCAATGAAGGACGAGATCCGCACGCCGGCGCGGCGGCAGCCAATCCAGGCTCCCACCACGCCAAGGACCACGGCGCCCCAGATGCCAAGCCCGCCAAGCCAAATTTGCGGGATCAGCGCCAGGTTGCCCGTGCCGTTGTAGCCGGGGCCAAAGTAGGCGTCCGGGGAGGAGAACACGTGGTAGAGCCGTCCGCCGATGATGCCAAACGGAATGGCCCAGATGGCGATGTCCCAGATGGAGCCCTCGGGCCCGCCACGGCGCTTCCACCGCATATTGGTCAGCCACAATGCTGCGATGATGCCAAGCAGGATGCACAGTGCGTAGGCGTGGATCCGCAGCGGGCCAAGGTCGAAGCCGGACCAGCTTGGCGCCGGGATGGAGGTGCCCAGCGATGCTGCCAGGGTGGAGGTGATGGCTGTTGAAATCACTGGCGCTAGGCTCCCGTGGTGGTGATGGAGGCCTGTGCCGGGCCGAAGCCCGTGGCCAGGTCCTTGGCGAGCGCGCCGACGGCGGCGACGCCGCCGTCGCGCAGTGCGGCAACGAGGGCCGTGCCGACAATGACGCCGTCGGCGTAGGCGGCGATTTCACGCACGTGTTCGGGTCGGGAAACGCCCAGGCCAACACAGGCACGCTCGGCGCCGGCCTCGTGGGCTGCCGCCACGACTGCCTCGGCGGCGCTGGATACGGAGGTGCGGGCACCGGTGACGCCCATGATGGAGACGGCGTAGACAAACCCGCGGCTGGCCGCAACCGTCATGGCGACCCGCTCAGGGGTGGACGACGGTGCCACCAGGAACACCCTGTCCAAGCCGTATTTGTCCGATGCGGCGAACCACTCGGCGGCCTCGTCCGGGATGAGGTCGGGGGTGATGAGCCCCGCTCCCCCGGCCTCGGCCAGGCGGCGGGAAAACTCATCAACGCCCATGCGGTCCACCGGGTTCCAGTACGTCATGACCAGAACTGCGGCGTCGGTTTCGGCCGTCACTGCCGCGACGATGTCAAAGACATCGGCCACGCGGAATCCGTTGGCCAGGGCCTCCGTGGTTGCGGCCTGGATGACGGCGCCGTCCATGACAGGGTCCGAGTACGGGATGCCGATCTCAATGATGTCGGCGCCGTTGCGGGCCACTGCAATGGCGGCGTCGATGGAGGTTTGCTTGTCCGGGTACCCGGCGGGCAGGTACGCGATCAGGGCTTTGCGCCCGGCGGCCTTGGCGCGGTCGATGGCGGCGGCCGACTTGCTTTCAATCATTGGGGTGCGCTCACTCATGGGTGGCATCCTCTGCGTTTTCATCGGCCGCCGGGGCAGCGCCCTTGGCGGAACGGGTGGACAGGGTGGTGCCCTTCACATGGCCCTCTTCATCCAGCATGCCAAACCAGGCCGCGGCCGTTTCCACGTCCTTGTCGCCGCGGCCGGACAGGTTCACGATGATCACGACGTCGGACGGCTCGGCAACGCCCTCGGTGAGCCTTTGGCCCACCTTGATGGCGCCGGCCAGGGCGTGTGAGGACTCGATGGCCGGGATGATGCCCTCGGTCTGGGACAGCAGCTTGAACGCATCCATGGCTTCGACGTCGGTGATGGGCTCATAGGTGACGCGCCCAATGTCGGCCAGATAGGCGTGTTCGGGGCCCACTCCCGGGTAGTCAAGGCCCGCGGAGATGGAGTGTGACTCGACGGTCTGGCCGTCGTCGTCCTGCATGAGGTAGGAGCGGGCGCCGTGCAGCACGCCGGGACGTCCCAGGGTGATGGTGGCCGCATGGCGGCCGGTTTCAACGCCGTCGCCGCCTGCCTCAAAGCCGTAAATCTTCACGGAGGGGTCATCCAGGAACGCGTGGAACAGCCCGATCGCGTTGGAGCCGCCGCCGATGCAGGCGCACAGGGCGTCCGGGAGACGTCCGATCTGCTCGAGGATCTGGCCGCGTGCTTCCTCGCCGATGACCTCGTGAAAGAAGCGCACCATGGCGGGGAACGGGTGGGCGCCGGAAACCGTGCCGAGTACGTAGTGGGTGGTCTCGACGTTGGCCACCCAATCACGCAGGGCGTCGTTGATGGCGTCCTTGAGCGTCTGGGAGCCGTTGGTCACGGGCACCACCGTTGCGCCGAGCAGTTGCATGCGGGCCACGTTCAGGGCCTGGCGGCGGCAGTCCTCGGCCCCCATGTAGACAACGCATTCCAGGCCAAGCAGGGCCGCGGCGGTGGCGCTGGCCACGCCGTGCTGACCGGCGCCGGTCTCGGCGATGATGCGGGTCTTGCCCATGCGCTTGGCGAGCAGCACCTGGCCCAGCACGTTGTTGATCTTGTGCGAGCCGGTGTGGTTGAGGTCCTCGCGTTTAAGGAACACGCGGGCCCCGCCGGCGTGGGCGCTGAAGCGCTTGGCCTCGGTCAGCAGGGACGGCCGGCCGGAGTAGTTCTTGTTCAGCTCGGCGACTTCGGCCAGGAACTCCGGATCCACCTTGGCCTTTTCAAAGGTTTCCTCGAGCTCGTCCAGGGCCGCGATCAGGGATTCGGGCATCCAGCGTCCGCCATAGTTGCCAAAGTAGGGGCCCGGCGCGTGGCGCAGGGAGTGCTCCGGAGTGAGCTCTCCGTGCGCGCGGGCGCCGGCCAAAAACGCCGTTGCGGGTTCGTCCATGCCAGCGGGCTCTGAAGACGAAGCTGTGGGCTCATGGGCCATCAGTTCCACCGTCCTGTTCGTGTTGATCGAAAGCGAATAAGTCGAAAGTGTGCCGGTGGAGCCGATCCTGGCCTAGCGCGTGCTGATGGCCAGCGCGCCGGCGGCCTTGAACTCCGTGATGCGTTCCAGCGGTGTTGCGTCCGTAACCAGGGCCTCGCCCACCAGGATGGCATTGGCGCCGTTGTGCCCGTAATGGCTCACATCGGCGGCGTCACGGACGCCGGATTCGGCCACCACGACTGGGCCGGCGGGGATGGTCCCCGACAATGCCGCAAACACTCCGCGGTCGACGTCGAGGGTCTTGAGGTTGCGCACGTTGATGCCGATGATCTTGGCGTCCACGGCCACGGCGCGGGCAATTTCTTCGGCCGTGTGGGTTTCCACCACGGCGTTCATGCCCAACTCGTGGGTGAGGGCCAGGTAGTCGCGCAGCTCCGCGTCATCCAGGGCGGCCACAATGAGCAGCACCAGGTCGGCGCCGTGGGCGCGGGCTTCCCAGATCATGTACGGATCGCAGGTGAAGTCCTTGCGCAGGACGGGAATGTCCACGGCGGCACGTACGGCGTCGAGGTCCGCCAGGGAGCCGCCGAAGCGGCGCTCCTCGGTCAGGACACTGATGACCGAGGCCCCGCCGTCGCGGTACTGGCGTGCCAGGGAAGCGGGGTCGGCAATGCCGGCCAACTCGCCCTTGGACGGGCTGCGGCGCTTGACCTCGGCGATGACCATCATGTCCGCACGGTGGGCCTTGTTGCCACCCAATGCGTCAAAGGCGTCCAGGGCGGGAACCTGCTGCCTGGCGCGTTCCTGGAGTTCGGCCAGGGTCACTGCCTGCTTGCGGGCATCCAGGTCTTCCCGGACGCCCGCAATGATGTCCTGCAATACAGTCACGATTAGTGGCCGGTGTTCTTCAGCTTGCTTCCGCCAACACCGTAACCCACGGACCTCATGACGACGCCCAGGACCAGGCCGACGGCGATGATGGCCACGCCAACCCAGAACAGGATCGTTGCGGATTCGCCGATAAGGAACGCGATGCAACCAACGATCGTGCCGACCAGCATGACCGTGACGCAGGTCCAGGCGGCGGGGCTGTTGCCGTGGCCCAGCTCAATGCTGTGGTCGATGGGTTCTTGCACGCTGACGGTCGCGGACGTGGAGGCCGACTTGTTGCTCATGGTAAATCTCCCTTTGATGCGGATACTGCAATACATTCTGCCATTAGTTGCCTGCCGTTGCTGAACCCAGCGCCCCTCGCCGGGCCGCGCCGGTCCTACAGTGTTGGATCGTCGCCGCGGCTGAGCCTGTCCCAGCTGTCAATCTCGTCGATGGGCGCTCCGGGGGCGGCCGTGACGGCGTCGGCGGTGGCGGCGTCGTACTTGGTGCGCACGGTCCAGCCGCTGCCAAAGACGAGCATCAGGACGGCCGCAATGGCCAGGATGGCGGCGGCGGCCACCGCTGCCACCGGGAACCAGGTGGTAGTGGCATTGCTGGCCACGCCGACCACGCCGGTTGCCTTGCCCACCTCGGACATGGCAGCCCCGGAGGGATCGGCCAGGACACCGAGGACGACGCCGATGATCCCCACAGCACCCAGCAGCACGAGCGAGGTGGTGACGATGCGCCCGATCCGCCCGGCGATGGTGGTGGCAAGCGAGCCGGCCAGGGCCACGATGGCCAGTGCGGAGACCGCCACGGCGGCCTTGCTGCCGGGAATGGACAGGTCCGCCTGCTGGACCTGGCCCTGGGCGAAGGAGACGTGGATCCAGGCTTGGGTGGTGGTGCCAAAGACCGCCAGGGCGGCCAGGACCGCCAGCAGGACCAGGGTGGATTTACGCTTCCAGGCGGGTACGCCGGACTTGCTGCCCTTGCCGGCCTTGCCTGCCGGGGCGCTCATGCCCGGTTCCCGGCGTGGGCGTCGAGGGCGCGCAGGGATGCGGCCGCGTAGACGGCACGCAGCGGGGCTGCGGCCTTGTTCACGGTTTCCAGCGCCTCGGTTTCATTGACCGAGTCCGCCACAATGCCGCCGCCGGCCTGCACATAGGCCTTGCCGCCGAGCAGCAGGGCCGAACGGATGGCAATGGCCATGTCCATGTCCCCGGCAAAGTCCAGGTATCCCACCACGCCGCCGTAGATGCCGCGGCGGTGTGGTTCAAGTTCGTCCAAGAGGCGCAGGGCACGCGGTTTCGGCGCACCGGAGAGCGTGCCGGCCGGGAACGTTGCCGCCAGGACGTCGTACGCGCTCTTGCTCTCCTGCAAGGTGCCGACGACGGTCGAGACCAGGTGCATGATGTGGCTGAAGCGCTCCACCTCCATGAACTGCGTGACATCCACGGTGCCCGGTTCGCACACCTTGGAGAGGTCGTTGCGGGAAAGATCCACCAGCATGAGGTGTTCGGAGCGTTCCTTGGCGTCGGCCAGCAGGTCAAGGGCCAACGCCTTGTCCTCCTCCACCGTCTTGCCGCGCGGGCGGGAGCCGGCGATCGGGTGCGTGATGACTTCCTCACCGATGACGCTGACCAGGGCCTCGGGCGAGGAACCGACAATTGAGTACGGCATCCCGTTCGCGTCCTGGAAGCTGTACAGGTACATGTAGGGGCTGGGGTTCGTGTTGCGCAGCACGCGGTACACGTCCAGCGCCGAGGCATCGCATTCCATCTCAAAGCGGCGGGAGATGACCACCTGGAACACTTCGCCGTCGACAATGGCTTCCTTGCCCTTGTCAATGGCCTTCAGGTACTCGTTGCGGTCCCAGCGTTCCTGCACGCTGTCGGCAAAGCTGGCCGCCGGCACGTCCAGCACCGACATCGGCTGCGCCACGGGGGTGCGCAGTTGCTCCACCATGCCGCGAACCCGGGCCACGGCGTCGTGCCAGGCACCGTCCACATTGTCATCGGTGCCGTTGATGTTGATGGCGTTGGCGATCAACATCACGGTGCCCTCGGTGTTGTCGTGCACCGCCATGTCGGCGACCAGGTTCATGGCCAGTTCGGGAAGGTTCAGATCATCAGCCGGAGGGTTGGGGAGTTTCTCCCAATGCCGCACCGACTCCCAGCCGACAAAGCCCACCAGGCCAGAGGTGAACGGGGGCAGCCCCTCAAAACGTTCGGTGGCCAGCAGCTTCAGCGTTGCCTCCATGGCGGCCACGGGGTTGCCGTCGAGGGGCACGCCGACCGGCGGTTCACCCTGCCAGAAAGCGGCACCGTCGCGCGTGGTCAGGGTGGCCCGCGACGTTACACCGATGAAGGAGTACCGCGACCAGACACCGCCCACAGCCGCCGATTCCATCAGGAATGTGCCCGGCGCCTCGGCCGCCAGGGTCCTGTAAAGGCCGATGGGCGTTTGGGCGTCCACGAGCACTTTCAGGCGGACGGGGACCACTCGGCGGGTCCGGGCAAGTTCCCGGAATTCCTCGAGTGAGGGGCTGATGACACCAAGATCTTGCATGAAATGGGGGCTCTTTCGGATCAAGCGGGCGGGTGGAGGGAGTGTGCGCTCCGCGCAGCAGCTCAGGTGGCGCGGTGGCCAACCACGGCGGATAGCTCACGACCGTCAAAGCAGGTGAGCGTGCCAGTGTGGCAGGCCGCGCCGACTTGGTCGACCGTGACAAGCAGGGCGTCGCCGTCGCAGTCCAGGGCCACCGACTTCACAAATTGGGCATGGCCGGAGGTGTCGCCCTTGCGCCAATACTCCTGGCGGGACCGCGAATAAAAGGTCACCCGCCCGGAGGTGAGCGTGCGCCGCAGGGCCTCGTCGTCCATCCACCCCAGCATCAACACCTCACGGCTGTCGAATTGTTGCACGACGGCGGCCACCAGGCCGGCGGGATCGCGCTTGAGCAGCGCGGCCACCTCGGCAGGCAGCTGATCGGTCGTGGCGGGTACAGTCTGGGGTTCTGGGATGTGCTCCATCAGGGCCAATTCTAGTGCCAGAATGCCGCCCCGCCGGGACATGGGCCCCGCGCCCGGGAAACATTGGCGAACTTGCCGGTGGTTTCCGGCGGTTCCTAGTGCCACGCCCGCCAAATACATGCTAATTTCACAAGTGATGCAATTTGTAGAGCCATCCCGTGAAGTCCTTGCCGAGACCCTGCTGGCCGCCGGTCCGTCAGCGGCTACGCTGTGCGCCGGATGGCGGACCGCCGAACTGGCCGCGCACCTTTACCTGCGCGAACACAGCCCCAAGGTTGGCCTTGGCCTGGTAGTCAAGCCGTGGAACAAGGTTTCCGCCAAGGCCACGGCAAAACTGGCTGCGGCGTCGTCCACCCCCGAGGCTTTTGCCGAGCTCGTGGCCAAGTTCCGCAACGGCCCGCCGAAGCTCTCCCCCATGGCACTGCGCGCCGTGGACCACAGCGCCAACCTGGTGGAATTCTTCATCCACACCGAGGACATTCGCCGCGCGACCGACCGCTGGGCCCCCCGGGCACTCGATGCCGACTACTCCGAAGCCCTGTGGACTGAACTGGTCAAGCGGGCCGCCATCTTGTACCGCAGCGTGGATCTGGGCGTGGTGCTGGTCAATCCCAGCGGCCACCGCCATGTGGCCAAACGCGCACCTGTCTCGGTGGCCATCATCGGCGAACCCGGCGAGCTGCTCATGCACGCCAACGGACGCATCGGACAGGCCCTGGTTTCCTTCGAGGGCCAGCCCGACGCCGTCGCACTTCTGCAGACCGCACCCGTGGGACTGTAGCCACCACTTTTCACCGGGAGAGCACCATGGGAACACCTGACTGGGGCAGCAAAGGCACCAAGGATTCACCCTGGGAGCTTGCGACACCGCCCGGCACTTCCTCCTACACCATGTACAGGGACGAGAGCGCTGATCCCGCAGAACTCGTCTGCACAGTGGGCAAAACCGTTTTGAAGTACCAGCTGCGGGTTGTTGCCGATCTCTCCGCCATGCTCGAGGAACAGGGCGACTGGATCGAACTGGGCAGCGCCGACGAACAAAAACCTGCCAAGGATGGCACCGTTGAGGCCTGGGGCCGGGCGGAATCCAACCCCGTGGGCGGCTGGTACGGACTCAAGAAGGGTTACCGCGGCCGCGTGGGCATGTACCTGCCGCCACTCATGGAGGCCCTGGGGCTGGCCGAACTCGAGCACAACCCGCGCAACAACAGGATGCGGGCCCGTTGAGGGGACACATCACCGCGCGTTGAGAGGACACATCTCCCCCTCAACGGTTTTTGGCGGTGATGTGTCC
>JBAUMA010000540.1:0-14907 GCA_049578485.1 Specibacter sp. | reverse complement strand
CTTCAACGCCGTACGGGCCAAGTCCCTCGCGCTCACCGACCTCTTCATCGCACTTGTGGAGCAGCGCTGTGACGGCCATCCGCTGGAGCTGATCACCCCGCGCAACCACGCCGACCGTGGCAGCCATGTGAGCTTCCGGCACCCCGAGGGCTACGCAGTCATGAGCGCGCTGATCGCCCGCGGTGTCATTGGCGACTACCGCGAGCCCCACGTGCTCCGCTTCGGCGTCACTCCCCTGTACCTGGGCCATGCCGACGTGTGGGATGCCGTGGAAATCCTCCGCGACATCCTCGACACCCGGGCCTGGGATGCGGCCGAGTTCAAGACCCGCAACGCGGTGACGTAACCGCCCCACTGCCGGCCATGTGGCGCCGCGGACTGCCGTTCCCCCTTTCATCCACACTGACTTGTCCCCGTCCAAACGGACGCCGTGGATGAGTTTGGGTAAACCATTGCCAGTGGCTATACACGCGAGTAGTCTCCTATACATGAGTACAGCACCAGAGGATTTGACGGGCCGCGCACGCTTGCGCGATGCCGCGATCGAATGCTTCGCGGCGAACGGTTTTGACGAATCCCTCCGCGCCATAGCGGCACGGGCGGGCGTCACGGCGGGACTGGTCAGGCACCATTTCGGCTCCAAGGAAGTGCTGCGCGCCGAATGTGACGCCACGGTGTTGGATCGCTACCAATCCCTCAAAAAGGACAGTCTGGACACCGATCCGGCCCTGTTGTTTTCGCGGTTCCCGTCCTCCCGGGAAAACGGGATCATCCTGGTTTACATCCTGCGCAGCGTCCGGGACGGCGGGGCCGCGGGCAGGGCATTTTTGGAGGGCATGGCCAGGGAGACCCTCGCGTTCACACTGGATGCGGTGGCCCGCGGCATCGTGGTCCCCAGCCGCGACGAGGAAGCCCGCGTGCGCTTCCTGATCAACCAGTCAATGGGCGGGTTGATCGTCTACTTCGCCATGCGGCCCAACACTCCCCTGGACGATTTCCAGGGCGTCATGGACCAGTACTACGCGGACACCGTGCTCCCTACCCTCGAGCTCTATACGGGGGGCCTTTTCACCGACTCCACCTATCTCGACACGTATCTGGCGTACGCCGCCAACGAAAACCACCCACCCGCGGGTCTCGCGGGAGAATCTGTGTCACGGTAAGGAAAAACCATGTCAACAACCACTCCTGCCATTGAGGTTTCCGGCTTGCGCAAGCGGTTCGGCCAGACCAACGCACTGGACGGCCTGGATCTGCGGGTCGACCAAGGCACCGTTGCCGGTTTCCTTGGACCGAACGGTTCGGGCAAGTCGACCACCATCCGCATCCTGCTGGGGCTTTTGCGCTCCGACGGCGGAAGCGCAAAGCTGCTGGGCGGGGATCCCTGGCGTGACGCCGTCGAGCTTCACCGGCGCATCGCCTACGTTCCCGGCGATGTGAACCTGTGGCCCAATCTGACCGGCGGACAGGCCATCGACATCCTCGCGAGGCTCCGTGGCGGGGTGGACACTGCCAAGCGCGATGAGCTGCTGGCCCGGTTTGAGCTCGATCCGTCCAAGAAGGCGCGCAGCTATTCCAAGGGCAACCGGCAAAAGGTGGCGCTCGTGGCCGGGCTGGCGTCCAACGCCGAGCTGTTGATCCTCGACGAGCCAACCTCTGGCCTGGACCCTTTGATGGAGCAGGTGTTCACCGAGTACATCCGCGAGGTGAAGGCCCAGGGACGCAGCGTCCTGCTCTCGAGCCACATCTTCGCCGAAGTGGAAAAGCTGTGCGACACGGTGACGATCATCCGTGCCGGGCGCACCGTGGAGGCGGGCCGGCTCGACGAGCTCCGGCATCTGCACCGCACCACGGTGTCCGTGGTGTTGGATCGCGATGCCTCCGTCCTGTCCGCCGTCGCCGGCGTCAACGACCTCGTCACCGACGGGTCCAAGGCCACCTTCACTGTTGGGGAAGCCGAACTTGGCGGTGTGCTGAGTGCGATCGCCGCCTACTCGCCGCGGCAGCTGGTCTCGAGCCCGCCGTCGCTGGAGGACTTGTTCCTGCGCCACTACGGCGGTGCCGTTGACGACGCCGAGGCGGCTTCCGCCAAGTCGACTCCCACCCAAACGGCGGGTGCGCGATGAGCGTCGCAGCACCCCGGCTCCACGTCGGGCAAGCACCGGCCGCCGGTGGCACATTGTCCGGATTTGGCCTCTCGGTGCGGTTCATCCTGCGCCGCAACTGGCTGCGCCTGCTTATCTGGGCGGCCGTGCTGGCGATCATGATCCCGGTGGTCTACACCTCCCAGCAGGCCACCTTTCCCACGCAGGCAGACCGGAACGCCTACGCCAATGTGGCCAACACGCCCGCCATTGCGGCCATGACCGGCCTGCCGTACGCGGCCGGCAGCCTGGGCGGCATCCTGGTGATCAAGATCTGGATGACCCTCGCGGTCGCCCTGGGCCTCGCCTCGGTCTTCCTGGTGACCCGCAACGGCCGGGCCGATGAGGAGGCGGGCCGCACCGAACTGCTGCGCGGCTCCGCGTTGGGCCGGCACGCGTTCAGCCTGGCCAACTACACGGTGGCGGGCGGGCTCAGCGTGGTCACTGGCCTGCTGATCACGCTGCTGGCCCTGGCCGAGAAGTTGCCGTCCTCCGGGTCCGCGATCCTCGGTGGTTCGATCGCCGGCGTCGGGCTGGCTTTTGTGGGCATCGCCGCACTGTGCGGCCAGCTCAGTTCCACCAGCAGGGGCGCGAACTCGCTGGGCGTGGCCGTGCTGGCCGTTTTTTACCTGCTCCGGGCCGTTGCGGATGTCAATGCCCCCGACACCAATGTCACTGCGCTGAGCTGGTTCTCCCCCATCGGCTGGGGCCAAAACATGCGTCCGTTTGCGCAGGACACGTGGTGGCCGTTCCTGGCCCTGCTGGCCCTGGCCGTGGCCGGCTGTGTCCTGGCCCTTCGGATTGAAACCCGGCGCGACCTGGGCATGGGACTCATGCCCGCACGGCCGGGTCCGGCACGCGCCACCGCGCTCCTGGCCTCACCCCTCGGCCTGTCCCTGCGCCTCCAGCGTGCCACGCTCATCTCGTGGCTGTTAGGCGCCGTCGTGGCGGGACTGTTCTTCGGCAGCGTGGCGAAGGCCATGACCTCGATCCTGGATCCGTCCAACAGCTTCGCCAAGGCATTCCTCGGCGGTTCCCAGGACATGCTCAACGGCATCCTGGGCACGTTCGTCTTGTTCAACGCCATGCTGGCCGGCGCGTTTGCCATCCAGAGCCTCTCCGGCGCCCGTACCGAGGAGGCGGGCGGCCGGCTCGAGTCCCAACTCGCAGGATCCCTGGCAAGGACCCGGTGGCTGGGAGCGCATGTGCTGGTGGCGGGAGTCGGTTCCGCCGTGATGTTGCTGGTGGGCGGCTACCTCACGGGTGCCTCGTCCGACGGCGCCGCCACCGGGTCCGCCATGGCCTGGGCGTCGTTTGCCTACTGGCCGGCCGTATTGCTCATGATGGGCGTGCTGCTGTTCCTGAACGGCTTCCTTCCGCGGTTGAGCGTGAGCCTGGGCTGGGCCGTGTACGGCCTCTCGGTGGTGATCGCCATGTTCGGCGGCTTGTTCTCGCTCTCCGAATCCGTCATCAGGGCCACCCCGTTTGGTGCCGTTCCGCGTTTGCCGGCCGAAGACTTTAGGCTGTTGCCCATCGTGGTCCTGACGGTCATTGCGGTGGTGCTGGCAACCCTGGGAATGTGGCGGTTCCGCACCCGCGACATCATGCCCGAGTAGGCTCCTTGGCGCACATACGGCATCCAGTGCGCAGATTCGGTGGCGCCGGGCCGGCCGCGGCGATCGAGTGAACGGTTGGGGCGACTCCCATTCGTGGCAGTCGCCTTAACTGTACTTTCACCGTCAAAAGCTCAAAATCCATCCAGCATTCTCACTGACAACATCCAGTCCATGGTGTAAAAGTTGAACCATGGGAAACATGATCGATTTCACCGCCGCCGGCACCGCATTTCAGGCCTACCGAGCCGAACCGGCGGGCGCGGCCCGTGGGGCGGTGGTGGTGATCCATGAAATTTGGGGCCTCACCGACCATGTGAAGGACATTGCCGACAGGTTTGCCGCCGCCGGTTACCTTGCCGTGGCGCCCGATTTGATGGGCTTGGCCGGTCTTGATGCCACTCTTATGGCCGCATTGGGTGCCGACCGCTCCGACCCGGCCAAGCTCACGGCCGTGCAACCCAAGATCAGGGAGGCCACCGCACCCCTGCGATCCCCCGAGCGGGCAGTGGCGATCCGGGCTGGCGTGTCGGAAGTCTTCAACCACCTGGAGGCGAGCGCGGAGGGGGCCGGAAGGACCGGCGTCGTGGGTTATTGCTTTGGCGGCACGTATTCCTTCGCCCTGGCGGTGGACGAACCCAGGCTGGCGGCCGCCGTGCCCTTCTACGGCCACGCCAACTTCACGGCCGAGGAATTGGCCGGCATCAACTGCCCCATCCTGGCCTTTTACGGCGAGGATGACTCCGCGCTGACCGACGCCCTGCCGGAGTTGATTGCCAGCATGCAGGGGGCCGGGGTCGACTTCAAGTACACCGTGTTCGCCGGCGCCGGCCATGCATTCTTCAACGACACCAACCCCGTCGCCTACCGGGCGGAACCGGCGAGAATTGCCTGGGACGAGACCTTGGAGTTCCTCGGCAAGCACCTGGGCTAGGGCCCGGCAGTTCAGGGATGTTCGCCGGACTCGTACTTTTTGAGTGTGGCGGCCACCCCGGCCAGGAATTTGTCCACTTGGTCCTGGTCGTAGCCGGCACGGAACTTGGTGGGCTGAAACTCGAGCTGGGCCAGGGAGTCGGCCTTTAGCTCGCCCGGACGTCCGGCCTCCCAGTCCAGCAGGGAGGCCCGGATCTTCTCCCGCATCCCGTCCACGTCCTCCATGGCGTAGCCCTCGCGCCATTTGGTGGTGGAAAACCTTACTGCCGCAATCTCCGTGCTGTGCATGGTGCCTTTCATCGCTCCCCACGGCCAAATCGGGCGGGGAGGCCGAGCCGCTTGCGGCCTAAGTTCCGGGCGGGTTAGTTCCCGGCGGCCGCCGCCAACGCTGCCCTGGCCAGGGGTCCACCGGTGACGGCACCGAGGTCGCCGTCCTCCACGAAAACCGCCACGGCGATGTCGCCTTGGGCGGCGATGACCCAGGAGTGCGTGTGCGGCGGGCTGGCCGTGCCGAACTCCGCGGTGCCGGTCTTGCCGAGCGCCGGGGCGCCGGGCAGGTCCGAGAGGATGGTCAGGTAGCCGTCGGTGACGGATGCCCGCATCATGGTCCGCAGGCCCTCGGCCTCCTTGGCGGTCAGCGGTGTGGTGCCGGCCGCCTTCGCCTTGCCGTTGTGGCCAACCACCAGTGACGGCACCACGGTGGAACCCTTGACCGCCGAAGCCATCACGGTTGCCAGGGCCAGCGGGGACACCTGCACCTTGCCCTGCCCGATCATGGATGCCGCGTGCTCGGTTCCAGCGGAATCGCTCGGCACCGAACCCATGAACGCGTCCAGGCCGAGGTCGTTGCTCATGCCGATGCCCAAGGCGCCGGCGGCGTCCGCCAGCTTGGCCTGGGACAGCTTTTCAAATTGCGACACGAATGCGGTGTTGCAGGAGTGGGCAATGGCCGTGGTCAGGGGGATTTGGCCGAGGGCGTCGGCCGCGTAGCCGGGGGCGTTGTAGAACTTCTTGCCGTCGGCGGTGAACTCCGGGGTGCAGCTGACGGTGGAGGTGGGGGTCATTCCGGTGCGGAACAGGCCCAGGGAGGTGGCGATCTTAAACGTTGATCCGGGTGCGTATTGGCCCAGGAATGCCGTGTTGTAGCCGTTGCTGTCGGGGCCGTTCGCCGCGGCCAGGATGGCGCCGGTGGACGGGCGCATCACCACGATCGAGCTTGGCGTCTTGACGGCGGCCAGGATGTTTTCCGAGGCCGTCTGAAGCTTGGTCACCAGGGTGGTCTTGACGTTGATGCCGTCGGTGGGTGCCTGCGTCAAGAGGACTTTGGCGCCCGCGCTGGGGTCGGCGGCCGGGGCGGAGTCGGTTCCATCCGTGGGTGACGCCGTGGAGGTGGCCTCCGCGGCGGGGATGGCAGTGATGGTGATTCCGGCCGTACCGGCGAGCTGGGTGTCAAAGGAGGCCTGCAAGCCGCTGCCGCCCACGGTTTGGCCGGCCACGATCTGTCCCTTGGACTTGGCGATGTCGTCCGCGGTGGCCTCGTGCACGGAGCCCAGGATGGCCGAGGCAAAAGTGCGCGACGGGGCCAACGGCAGGGTTGAGGGTGTGGCCAGGAACCCCTTGATGGCCTTGAGCTTGGCCTGGTCCAGCGCGTCGAACGCTTCCTGGCGCAGGGTGAGGGCGTCGACGAATGCCACGGGGCCGTAAGCCTTGACCTTGGCCACGTAACCGGCGGCGTCTATTCCGACGACGGCGGCCAGGGCTTTCGCCGACGCTTCGGCATCGGTGGCGCTGAGGCCGTCCTTGTTGATGCCCACCACCTGGACGGGGCGGTCTTTCACGATCGCCTGGCCGTCGGCTGCCATGATTTCGGCGCGCTGTCCATACGAGGTGGCGATCTTGATCCGTTCGCCCTCCAGCAGGCGCGGTTCCACCATGGCCGGGCTCCAGGTGATGGTCCAGCCGTCGCCGTTGCGCTTCATGTCAGCACCGGTTTTGTAGGTCCACGGCTTGGCCAGCTTGGGGATGTTCCAGGAGTAGTCCAGCGAAATCCGCGCCGTGCCGTCATCCTTGACCGCCACGCCGTCGACCTTCACGGTGGGCCAAACCGGGTCGACGCCCTTGGACAGCTCAGTCAGGTCCTTTTGGATGGTCGCAGCCGGCTGGTCAAACGCCACGCTGCCCACCGTGTGGGCGGCCAGGGCTGCTGCAAGGGCCTTTGCGGTTCCTGTGCCGTCGTCCTTGGGTGAAGAACAGGCCGCACCCGTGAGGGCGAGGCCAAGGACCAGGAACATGCTGGTGACACGGCGAATCATGGGCTCCCTGACTGTTGACTTGTGATCCAGCCTACCCAAGTCCGCACAAAACGTTGCTCCGGGACACAAATATCGTTGCACGAGTGCCGCCGTCGTCCCCTTCATGCTGGGGACGAGGACGGCACTCGTGTAGCGACCGTGCCGGCTGACTTGAAGGCATCCCTTCGGCCTAGCCGCCATGGACCTCTATGACGCCCGGATTCTCGGCATTGAATACCAGGCGGCGGTTGGCGATCTTGTCCGTGAAGAAGCGGTCGTGGCTGACCACCAGGACGGCGCCCGGGAAGTGCAGCAGGGCCCGCTCCATGACCTGGGTGCTGGACATGTCCAAGTGGTTGGTGGGCTCATCGAGCACCAGCACGGATGCGCCGGAGAGCAGGCATTGGGCCATGGCAACGCGGGCGCGCTGACCTCCGGAGAGGTTCCCGATCCGCTGCTTCAAATCGGCTTCGGAGAATTGGAACATGGCCAGGAATCGGTTGACGGACTTCTTGGTGGCGGTCAGGGCCAGGCTGTCCGGCAAGGCGTTGACGGCGTGTGTGACCGTGTCTTCGGGATCGAGTTCGTCCAGGACCTGGTTGTAGGAGACCAGGCCGCCACCCTTGGCCCAGGTGACATAACCGGAATCGGCAGGTTCCTCCCCCGTCAGGGCTCGTAGCAGCGTGGACTTTCCGGAACCGTTGGAACCGAGCACCACAATCCTGTTGCCGCGGCGGATCTCAAAGCTGAGGTCGTTGAACAGCGTCCGACCGTCGTAGGCCTTCGTCAGGGACTCCACCCGGCACAGGACGTCCTTGACGTGCAGGCCGCCGTAAATCTCGGTGATGATCTTGTCCACGGGACGCGGTGCCCGGGATTTCTTGATCTTGGACAGCTTGGAGTCAAGGCCCTTTGTGGCGGCCTTGGCGGCCTCGCGGCGGTCCGAAATGCCCTCGGCTTCAAAGGCGAGCAGCTCGGATTCGTGCACAAACTGGCTTTCCAGCGACTTGAGCCGGAACTGCTTGGCTGTCACGTACTCGGCGAAGTTGCCGGGGTACTCGTGCAGGTGGAAGTTCTCCAGCTCGATGATGCGTGTGACCACGGAGTCCAGGAACTTCCGATCGTGCGAGACGATGATCGCCGCGCCCTTGAAGTTCTTGAACCAGCCCTCCAGCCACTCCACGCCGGCCACGTCAAGGTAGTTGGTGGGCTCATCGAGCAGCAGCACGTCCGGGGCCTCAAGGAGGATCTTGGCCAGCGCGGCACGGTTGCGCCAACCGCCGGAGAGGTCGTCAATGGCGCAGACACGGTGGGCCTCGTTGAAGCCAAGGGTGGTCAGCACCTTGTCGATGTTGCGCTGGTAGTCCCAGCCGTCCAGCCGGTCCATGTCCTCAAATAGCTCGGACTGGCGGTGGATCAGCCGGTCGAGCTCATCGGCGGCAGGGTCGGTGGCGATGGCCGTGTCGATGCCGGCCAGTTCCGCCTCAATGTCCTTGACGTGGCTGAAGAGTTCCTCCAACACCTCAAGGATGGTGGAGGCGCCGTTCAGCTCGGAGAACTGGGAGAAGTAGCCAATTTTGGTGCCCAGCTCGACGGCGACGGTGCCGGTGTCCGGTTCCACCTGGTCCAGCACGAGTTTGAGCAGGGTCGACTTTCCGGAGCCGTTGCGGCCTATCAGGCCAACCCGGTCGCCGGTGTCGAGCTTGAAGAAGGCCTCGCGGAGCACCTGGACCTTGTCGAAGCGCACGCTGACGTCGTTGAGACGGATCAAGCTCATGGGTGTGGTCCTTATGTTGCGTAAAAGTGGGGCAGGGAAAACACCCGCCCCCATTTTACCGTCCAAACGGGGCCGTCCGGGGCGCCCATGGGAGCCGGCACGATCCGCAACGTCATTCGTGGGAAACTTCGGTGGGGGTTGTATCCGACCATTGCAGGGAGCACATCATGAATGAGGTCATCGGGACGCTGGTCCCCCTGGGGCTGGCCGTGGCACTGAGCCCGTTTCCCGTCATCATGATCGTCCTGCTGTTGGGTTCGGCCCGGCCAGTGTCCAAGGGCCTGGCATTCCTGCTCGGCTGGGCGGCGGGCATCACCGCCGTCGTCGTCGTCCTGACCCTTGCCCTGGACTCCCTTGAAGGCTCGGGCGGCAGCGAGCCGAACACCGTCGCCGGCATCCTGCGGATCCTGCTGGGCGCTGGCCTGCTGTTCCTAGCCGGGCGCAAGTTTGTGCGCCGCATCCAAACGCCCGACGGCGGCCCCCTCCCGGCGTGGATGGCCTCGGCCGAGACCATGTCCCCCACCCGGAGCTTGCTCATGGGTTTGATGCTTTCGGGCGCCAACCCGAAGAACTTCATGATCGCCGCCGGAGCCGGCGTCACAGTTGGCGCTGCCGCGCTTACGCCGGCGGAGGAAATCTGGGCAGCATTGGCCTTCCTACTCGTGGCCTCACTGACGGTGCTGGTCCCGGTGACTGGCTATCTGCTCGCTCCCCGGAAAATGGCCGTGCCGCTGGCCGCGCTTATGGGGTGGCTGCGCATCAACCATTCGGTCATGACGGGCCTGCTGTTGCTGGTGTTCGGATTCGTCCTGATCGGCAACGGGATCGGCAGCTTTTAGGCGCATCCCCTGATCCCGCGGCCGGCATTCCAAACACACCCACGACACGACGATGCCCCAGCACTTGTCTGGGGCATCGTCTCTGTTTGGGCACTTTAGCCGAGCAATGCCCGGGTGTGGTCGTTGAGGAAGACCCCCCGAGGGTCGAACTCCCGCCTGATCTGAATGAACGTGTCCAACTCCGGGTACAGACGCTCCAGCCGTGACCGGGTCATGAAGTGGATCTTGCCCCAGTGCGCCCGCGGCTCGAATTCTTGGAGCAGCGCGTCGGCGTCACGGAAGAATTGCCAGTAATCGGTGCCGGGCGACGTGGTGAGCGTAATGACTGTGGTGTCCCGCCCCTGAAACTGGGAGATATAGCCCTCATCGGCCTTGACCCAGCGCACTTCCACGGGGTACTTCTGATCCGGATGCCGGGTGCGGATCAGCTCCTGCACCGCTTCTGTCGCGGCCAGGCCATGCTCCGTGGGGACGAAGTATTCCAGCTCGTGGAACGGGGTGTTGAAGCCGTCCGGGTAAATTCGGTAGGACCGATCCAGCCGGGACCCCTCGGTTCTGGAGATTTCACTTTCATCCTGAATCTGAACTTTGTTGTAGCGCTTCGTGTAGCTCCGGTTCGTCATGCTCAGTCCCGGCGCACCGGGCAGGTCCAGGAGTTCGGCCGATCCTTCCCCCGGACACCAGAGGAGGGAGTAGTGCCTATTGTTGGCGACGTCGGCATCCCAGCCCGCCGCCGTCTCGTCCCAGTCCGGATACGTGATTTGTTCCTGCAGGTAATAGCTGTCCTCCACGGCCAATTCCACCTCAAGGAAGATCCCCAGCGTGCCCAGGGCAACCTGCGCCGCCCGGAGTTCGCGCAGCTGTCCCTCGCCGATTTCAACGATTTCGCCGTGGCCGTTGATGAGCTTGACCCAGCGAAGGCTTGAGGAGAAGCTGCCCAGGTCCTTGCCGGAGCCGTGCGTGCTGGTCGCGAGCGCGCCGGCGATCTGCTGCTTGTCGATGTCGCCCTGGTTGGCCAGCGCCAGGCCCGCCTTCCACAGCGGATCACCGAAGGCATTGATAGTGGTGCCGGCCAAGGCCCGTGCCCGACGGCGGGACTTGTCCGTGCCGGTGATCCCGGTTAGCGCCGCCATTTCCATCAGGACCCCGCCGGTCTGCACGAGGGGCGAGGACGAATGCCCGGAGCCGACCGCGCGGACGGGGAGGCCTTCCTTGATGGCGAAACGGACGGCGTCGAGCGCTTCCTGCTCCGTCCGGGGCCGGACTGTGAACGCGGGTGTGGCGTACTGGTTCCGGCCCCAGTTGGTCCAGGGCACGTCGGTGCCGAAGGGCACGGGTGGGACGGCTGCGCCGGTCAACGGCGCCGTGCTGCTGAGGTTCGTCGGGGTCATCTCAGGCTCCAATGCTGGTTGTGGGGCTCATGCGCCGTGGTTGATCATGACGTGCTTGGTCCGCGAGAAGTCGTCGAGGGCATACAGCGAGAGGTCACGGCCGTAGCCGGAGCCCTTGAATCCGCCCCACGGAACTTCACACGCCAGCACCAAGTGGGAGTTCACCCAGACGGTGCCGAACTCCAGCCGCTTGGGGACGTTCAGGGTCAGGGCCGAATCCTTGGTCCAGACCGAGGCGGACAGCCCGTAGGGGGTCTCGTTCGCCCGTGCAATGGCTTCTTCGGTACTGCCGAAGGTCTCAATGGTGACCACGGGTCCGAAGATTTCGTGGCTGGCAATGTCGGCACCGGCCGGCACATTGCTGAACACGGTGGGTTCGATGAAGTAGCCGGGGCCCTCCAGCACGTTGCCACCAATGGCGGCGTGCAGGCCGGCTGCCTTGGCCTCGGCCAGGGCCTCCCGCACCCTTTCGAAGTGGGGTCGCGAAATCATGGGGCCGATCTCGACGCCGTCCCCGGCCCCCGGGGCGCCAACCCCGAGCGTGGCAACTTCCTGGACCAACAGCTTGGTGAATTCCTCGGCCACGGACTCATGAACCAGCACACGGCACGCAGCCCCGCAGTCCTGGCCGGCATTCCAGAAACCCGCATTGCGCACGCCGGCGGCGGCCGCGGCAAGGTCGGCATCCGGGAACACCACCACGGGAGCCTTGCCGCCCAGTTCAAGGTGGACCCGCTTGACGGTCTTTGCCGCAGTTTCCGCCACCGCCTGGCCGCTGACCACACTTCCGGTCAGGGCAACGAGGGCAATGTCCGGGTGCTCGGCCAAGCGTTGCCCAACCGTCCGGCCCTGCCCGGTGACCACGTTGAAAATTCCGTCGGGAATCTGCCCGATCAGCAGTTCGGCGAGTTTCAGCGTGGACAGCGGCGTCTGCTCGGAGGGCTTCAGGACCACGCTGTTGCCGGCGGCGAGGATGGGTGCAACCTTCCAAGCGGCCATCAGCAGCGGGTAGTTCCAAGGGGTGATGACGCCGACCACGCCCACGGGCTCCCGCAGGATCACGGAGGTGTGTCCGGTGGCGTAGTCGCCGCCGGCCAGCGAGGTAAGCGTCCGGCAGGCACCGGCCATGAAGCGGAATGTGTCAATGGTGCTGGATACGTCATCCTCGGCGACGGCATGCGGCTTGCCGGTGTTGGCGGCCTCCAGCAACTCAAGGCTCTCGCGGTTGGCTTCAATGATGTTGGCAATCCGATTTAGCACCTCGGATCGTTCCTTGGGTGTCGTGGCGCCCCATGCCGCCTGGGCGGACTGCGCGGCTGCGACGGCCGAATCCACGTCAGCTGCGGTTCCGGCGGGTACCTGGGCAAGCACATTTTCGGTGGCTGGGTCGACGACGTCGATCTTGTCAGCGGAGGAACTTTCGACGAATGATCCGCCGATGAACTGCCCCGTCGGCGGCAGCTGCGCCGATGCGTTGAGCAGGGTTGCCGGGCGCTGGACGGTGAATGGCTCGAGGTCCGTGAGAGTCATGATGGGTGCCTTTGCTTTCTGTGAGGTGTTCGGCGCTTCGTGCCTGCCGTGCCGGCCGCGGACGCTGCGGCCGGCACGGTTTCAGATGAGTTCAGTTGCCAGGACTGGCGTTGACAATGGTGCGGGGGCTGCCGCCCTGCCGACGATCTTGGCGGCAAAGTAGTAAACCGGTGCAACAACGACCAGGCCGACAATCCAGGACAGGTCCACTCCTCCCATGGCCCGGGCCACCGGACCCATGAAGAAGGCTGTCGAGGAGAAGGGAAGTTGAACGAGAGTGCCTGCAATGTAGCAGCCGATCGCGACCCAGTTGAACCGGCCATAGACGCCGCCGTCGCGGCGGAAGAAGTCTTCGACACGGTAGTCGCCGTGGCGCAGCAGGTAGTAGTCCACCAGGTTGATGGCCGTCCACGGGACGAGAACGTAGAGCAGGAAGGACAGGAAGTTGGTGTAGAAGAGCATGAAGTTCTCGCGGGCAAAAAGGGCAATCGACACGGCGACGACGAACAAGATGACGGCCGCGATGCCGCGTGTCTTGGCGCGCGGCAGCCAGCTCGGCTTGAAAGTCTGGCCGATGGTCAAGGTGCACAGCACCCCGCAGTAAAGGTTCATGGCGTTGGAAGCCGCCACGCCGAGGCAGAAGACGGCGATGATCACGAGGGTCAAGGGTGCCAGCTGGGCGCCAAGGGATCCTACGATGTCCACGTTGGCCGGGTTCTTGGTGATCACCGCAGCCAAGGATCCTACTAATGCGCCGAGGACCATGGGGAAGAGCGTTCCCAGCACGCAACCGGAGTAGGAGGCCCAGAACGCCGGCCGTGAGCCGGTCCCCTGGGGCATGTAGCGGGAATAGTCGGAGACGTACGGGGCGTAGGCCAGCTGCCAGAGTGCGGCGACGGAAATCGTGGCCATGAACCCTACCCACTGGAAGTGTCCCTCTTCGAGGAATCCTGCCGGAAGTCCGTGGACAAACAGGATCCAAATGAATGCGAATAGCAGTGCCAGGCCTGCCACGACACTCAGGAAGCGTGCGTAGGCGTGGATGAGGCGGTATCCGAAGATGGTTGCGACGACGCTGACGACGCCGATCAGGATGATGCCGCCGTCGACGCCGATCCCGGGGGCGACAGCGGCCAGCGCCTGGCCGCCAAACACGAGGTTGGCGGCGAAGAATCCTACATACATGATCACGACGATGACCACAATGAGCAGGGCGCCGTAGGATCCGAACTGGCCCCGGGTCTGCACCATTTGTGCGACGCCCAATTGCGGTCCCTGCGCCGAGTGCAGTGCCATGAAGATTCCACCCACAAGGTTGCCGATGATGAGGCCGACGATGGCGGTGGTGAAGTTCAGTCCGAACACCGTGGTGGCAAGGCCGCCTGTCACGATGGTCATGATCATGATGTTGGAACCGAACCAAATAGTGAACAGGTCCCTGGCTTTGCCGTGGCGTTCATTCGCCGGGATGGGCTGGATGGTCTTATCCTCAAGGCGAGGAACCTCTGTTGTTGCGGAGGGTGTGGAATTCATACTCATGACGTGCTCCAAGAGTTCATGGAAAACCTCGTTGTCTCCCTGGTTGCCCTCAGTGAGCTAGGAAGCTGACTCTTTAATCATTCGTGACGGGCGTCACTTTTGAAATCCGGAGATTGCACAGATATGTCGAGGCCATTCATACATATGTCTAGTTGCATGCCTTGCTGAGCTCTGGCGCCGGCCATACGGGCCGCCCCCTCAAGCTTAAGCCAAAATGCACCCCCGCCACAGGGTGGCGGGGGTGCATTTTGGCCCAAGTGGGCAGCGCGGATTAGACGGACACGGACTCCAGGTCCCGCTCCCCAACGATCCGCCCGCCTTTGCTGCGGTTGACCATCAGCCCCAACAGGTCAAAGACCACCGTTGCGGCCGCGACGGATGTGATGTCAGCGTGGTCGTATGCCGGGGCAACCTCGACGACGTCGGCCCCGACGATGTTGATTCCATTCAGCCCGCGCAGCAGGGCCAGCAACTCCCGGGAGTGCAGTCCACCCATTTCAGGCGTCCCGGTACCCGGTGCGAAGGCCGGGTCAAGGACGTCGATGTCAATGGAGACGTAGACGGGAGTGTTGCCCAGACGGTCCTTGACCCGTTGGATCGCGGCCGGAACGCCAATTACGTCCAGGTCGGAGCAACGGATGATCTGGAAGCCAAATTCGTGGTCCCGCAGGAAGTCATCACGGTCATAGACCGGGCCTCGGATGCCGACATGCATGGAGCTGTCCTCCACGAGAAGTCCTTCTTCGAATGCGCGGCGGAAGATGGTTCCATGCGTGATGGGCTGGTCGAAGTAGGTGTCCCAGGTATCCAGGTGGGCGTCGAAGTGCAGCAGGGCAACTGGCCCGTGGAC
>JBAUMA010000539.1:0-3436 GCA_049578485.1 Specibacter sp. | reverse complement strand
CCCATGGCCCGCAACAAGGAAGGGTTGGTCCCGCCCACCGAGTGGCCGTGCCAATACATCAGGGCGTTGGCGTACAGCTGGTTGAGGAGTTCCTGGTCCCACAGGGAGCCCAGGAACCGGACCCGGTGATCGCCCAGCGAATGCAGGAGCCGCAGGTGTTCGGCGGCATAGGGCGCCGAACCCACCACGATGAGGGGATGCTCCGCGCCGCTGAGGACGTAGCCGCGAATGATCTTTTCGAGGTTGTTTTCCGGTTCAAACCTGGCCACTGCCAGATGATACCGTCTGGTTTCCAGCTTCAGCTCGCCCAACCTGTCGCATCGGCCAAGCTCCAGAAGGGGTGCACCATAGGAGATCAGCCGGGCCGGGGCGTCAAAGTTTTCCCGGTAGTAGTCCTGTATCCCCACGGCATCCGCTATCAGGGCGTCGGAGAAGCGCACGGACATCGATTCGGCCCAGCGGTAGTACTTCTTGCCGGCGGGACCCCACTTGGCTCGTTGCCATTCAAGGCCGTCAACGTGGGTTGCCACGGGGATCCTGGCTGCCCGCAGCAACGGCAGCCACGGCGAGTTTGCGGCGTTGAAGACGATCGCGGCGTCCACCGGGTGGCCCTGCAGGTGCATGACGGACAGGCCCGTATGGCTGAAGGTTTCCAACGTGCGGACCCGCACGGCCGGCAGGTGCACCAGGCTCATCCCCAAGTATTCATCCCGGGAGTTCGCGTCCCTGGCGCCGCGGCAGTACACCACCACGTGGTGCCCGCGGGCCGCAAGGCGTTGGCCAACCTCTTCAATGCAGGTTTCAAAGCCGCCGTAGCGTGCCGGCAGGCCTCTGGTGCCCACCATGGCAATGCTCAGGCTTTTTTCGCCGAGCCCCGTCACGGCTGTCCCCACATCGCCGACGGGGCCGCTTGGGCGGTGTTGATGCGGGCCAGCGCAAGCCGCAGCGCCGTGCTTGAGGTGTGGACGGTGTACGGGAAATACACGACCGAGACGCCCACGGCGGCGAACTGGCGTTCCAGGGACTCCCCTGCCGGGGTGCCCCTCCAGTCGTCGCCCTTGAAGAAGACATCAAAGGGGTGCTCGCGCCAGGTGTCCAGCCGGTTTGGCTCGATTTCGGTGACCGCCTCGTCAACGTAGCGGATGCTGCGCACTATCTCAAGCCGTTCCATCAGCGGCACCACCGGCCGGCTGCCCTTGTTCTGCTCGCAGAGTTCATCGCTCACCACACCCGCAATGAGGTAATCGCACAAGCTCCTGGCGTGTCGGAGAATGTTCAGGTGGCCCACATGAAATAGGTCGAATGCCCCCGCTGCGTAACCAACTTTGTATGTCATGGTGGGCCTCAGTACGCGCCGGATGAACGGTGGACGGCGTGGAAGGTCTTGAGCAGGATCACGATGTCCCCGCCGAGCGTCCAGTTTTCGACGTAGTACAAATCGAGTCGCACCGTCTCGTCCCAGTCCAGGTCGGAGCGGCCATTGACCTGCCAAAGACCGGTGATGCCGGGCTTGACCAGCAGCCTGTCATAGGCGGGTTGTTCGTACCCGGCCACTTCGCTGGCAAGGGGCGGGCGCGGACCCACCAGGCTCATGTCGCCCTTGAGGACGTTCCAGAATTGCGGCAGCTCGTCAAGGGAATACTTCCTCATCCAGCGTCCGGCGGTGGTCACGCGGGGGTCGTCGTGGAGTTTGAACAAGTGCTCCGCCGCATCGTTGCGGAATTCGAGCCCCGCACGAAGTGCCTCGGCGCCGTCCACCATGGAGCGGAACTTCGCGATGGAGAAGACGTGGCCATGGCGGCCCACGCGTTCCTGCCGGAAGATCGCCGGGCCACCCGAATCCAGGCGGACTATCAGGGCCAGCACCAGCAACACGGGGGCCAGGATCAGCAGGGCCGCACAGGCACCGGCAATGTCAACGGCCCGTTTGAGGATGAGCTTGCCACCGCCGTCGAGGGGCCCGAAGCTGCGGGGCTGCGCCTTGCCGTGGGCAGGATTCAGGGGGCCGACGGCGGCTGGGTGGAAAGCCTTGGTCTCAGAAGGCTTATCCGTCGCCGACCCCGCTCGGTAGGACCGTCCCGGATGGACGGCCAAGGGATGGTGCGGGGGCTCCCCCGCGAAACGTGGCGCGAATGGCTGCGGGCGGGTTCCCTGGAAAACGTCCAAGGACAAGTCCGGCCGCACCGAAGAATGCTGAGACCAATACATTGAGAGACCTTCAAACCGTGGGACTGATTGAATATCTCCAGTCAAGGCTTTGCGGCCCGACAAGGCACGAGTAGGCGGTACTCGCATCTATTTGTGTCCGCGTTTGCAGGTCCGCCGTCTGTACTCGAGTAGGCTCGCCCCCGCGGCGTCACTTTCCAAGTAGTCCCGCCCGGGCGGGTTGGCCGGTCCCGTCAGTGGGGCAGGGCCGACGGCAGCCCGTCCCGGCCGGAAATGCCCAACTTGGCGTAGCAGCGGTACAGGTGCCCCTCGACCGTTCGCACGGACAGTTGCAGTTCCGCGGCGATCTCCTTGTCCGAGAAACCATTCACCGCAAGCGTGGTGATCTCCCGTTCCCGCCGGGTCAACTTGACGTTCTCGGGCGTCATCGCACTCGGCATGACGAGGGACCTCGCCGGCTCCCGGTTCATGCCCAAGCGGGGCATCGGCGTCGCGGACCGGCCGGCTTTCTCATTCAGGTGGAAAGGTTCGACGTCGAACGCGGTCGTGGAGTACCACTTCACATCCGACAAGTCGGCGAATCCGGCCGCCGCTGCGCCGACCATTTGCTTCGCCGGCGTCTCGGGCCGCCTGGCCAGCATGTCCTGTCCAAAGCGCAGCAGTGCCGCAGCCCACGGTCCCTCGACGACGGCGGCCAACTCCGTCAGCCGCACCACCGCGTCCATGTCGCCAAGTTCGACGGCGAGCGCCAGCGCGTTTAGTTCCAGCAGCTTCGAGCCGGCCTCGCGGGCATCCCCGGCGAGCATGTGCAGGGCGGCCAGCCCGCCGCCGTCGTGCAGCAAGTACTCGCGACCCGCGGCCAGGAACGCCCGCTCATGGCCCGTCACCAAAAATATGCCCGGCTTTTCCCGGTAGCCCGCGGCCAGTTCGGCTGCCAGCGTGGTGTCACCGAGGCGTGCGGAGGCATACACCACCATGGCCGTGCAGTAGCCGAGCAGCTGTTGGGGGTCGTTGACGGTCAGCGATTCAAGGCCCGGCAAGAGTTCCTCAAGGGCCTTGTCCATCAGGCCCTGCCGGATAAACCCCATGCCCCTGGCCACCGCCGCCCCGCCGCCATAGACCATGACGACAGGTCCCGTGTCCACGGAGAATGTGTCCAACAGCTGCGCCGACATGCCCAGGTCGCCACTGGTCAGGGTCGCACACAGTTGCCGCACGATGATCATCTCGGGCAGGAAGAAGACGTCGTGGTCCGCCGAATGCTCAATGG
>JBAUMA010000538.1:0-3014 GCA_049578485.1 Specibacter sp. | reverse complement strand
GTTGGAATCCAAGCCGGCCTTCGTCAGGATTGACTTGTTGAAAGTAGTGACCGAGGGTCCCCAGTACCACGGCAGTGCCGTATGCCCGCTGCCCTTGGTGAATTCAATGGACTTCCAGATGGACGGGACATAGACGTCCCCAATACCTGGAGTCTTGTCATCGAAATTGATCAATTCACCGGCGTTGGACAGGCCAACGATAGTCGACCCCGGCGCGTTGATCACATCCGGCAGAGTGCAGCTCTGGGCATCGGTGAGCATTTTCGAATCGAAGTCGGCACCACCGGCCAGATCAGTCCACTTGACCTTGACCCCGGGGTTGGCCTTCTCAAAGTTGGCAATCAACGGGTTGAAGAAGCCCGCAAAGTCAGCCTTCAGCCCCTGGGTCTGGAAGGTGATGTCACCCTTGACGGCACCGGAAACGGCACTCGAATCCGAGTTCGACGCGGGGGCCCCGCACTTGCTACCGCCGCTCGCCGTCGACGACGACGAATCGGAAATGCCACAAGCTGAGGCCGACAGCAACAACGCGGCGGCACCTGCCAGACCAACGGCGCGGAAGATAGTAGATTTCATATTCTCTCCAGGTGTAAACGGGCATGCGTCATCGCGGCACATGCATTCTGCGGTTTTTTGATTCTCAGGTCCCCGACGGGGACCCGGACATAGACGTTTGTGAAGCAGCCAGGCTATAGACGCCGGCCCTTAGACGTAGGACTGCTGAAAGGAAGCGTCCCGCTGGATATCAAGAGCCAAGGCGACGGCACCACTACAGATAGCGTTCTCACGTACTACGGTGCTCCGGACGGCAATGGGTGAGGGAATACTGGAACCCTGAATCCGCGCCTGGACCAGTTCAACCAAATTCTGGCCACCAATGATTCCCACGGGCCCGGCAAGGATGACGAACTCGGGATCAACCACTAGGCCAACAATGGAAACAAGCACTGCAAGTCTGTCGCTGACAGCCGCGAGGTAGTCCCCATTCCCTTTGGCCAGGGCTTGAGCGAGACATTCGTGAACCGTGGTCACCTCGTCAATTCCGTGGTCTCGGGCCAGAGCTACCAAGGCGTTTCCACCGAGGTAGGCCTGTAAACCGGTGGAGTATTCCACGTGACCTTCAATGGGCGCCAGGTCTCCAGCCTGTCGTGGCATGTAGCCGAGCTCGCCGGCCGCGCCATGAGCGCCCCGGTAGAGTTCGCCGTCGATCATGATCGAGGCACCAATGCCTTGCCCCAAGGCTATGAGAACAAAGTTACTCAGCCCCGGGCTCGACTGATGCTCTGCCACAGCGCGAAGGTCCACTTCGTTGATGCAGGTGATGGTGCCGGGAATGTGAAGTGCCCATTCTTCGGCGACGTTGACGTTCCAGGACGGGAGATCCCAGGAGCAGACCTCCATGGTCTTGGGCCGGACCACGCCGGGGACACCCATGACCGTGGTGCCGATCGTCGACACATCCACCCCGGCATCATCGCAAGCGCCAGCAACCATAGCGGCGATATCTGCCACCAGCGGTTCGCTGTCAATGCTGATTTCAGCGAAACTGAGCAAGGTGCCCGTAACCCCGCGAATCTCAACCCGCACAGATTCCGGCGTAAGTGCGACGGCGGCCACGTTACCTAGGGAGGGCACCAGACGGAACAATTCTGCACTAGGCCCAGGCCGGCTTGCGGCGCTTTGTCCGGCGTTCTCCACCAAGCCTGCGGATACCAATCGTGAAAGAACATCCAGAACGGCTGGCTTGCTCAAACCCGTCTTCTTGCCAATCTGGGGCTTGCTCAGGAGACCTCCCTCAACGAACAGGTCGAAGGCGAGCCTGTCGTTAATGGTCCTGATCAGCGTGCTGTCTGCCTTGATAGCCACCGCAAGTTACCTCCATCACCTTTATTGATAGGTACTCTACCTATTGATCAATATCGACGTCAATAGTCCGATCAATATTTTCTGTGAGTCGGCAAAAAATCCTTGAATTGTAGGCAATTTTGCTAGAACCGCGGTGGCCATGACACTCCCAGTCGATCAACGACAGGCAACGATCCGAGTAAAGGTCGGATCATTGGTTTCGCTTCCACTCGCAACCGTGAAGTGTCGGGACATCGTTGACTGAAGCTCTCTGCTGCGGGAGGGGGCACTTGTTTTTGTTGGGAGGGACATTGGGCTGGCCGGCCATCTGTGACCCGTGATCGTTGTCGTTGGGATCACCTCCACCGCTGTCGCAAATGGGGCGCGTGCTCCTTCAACCGCCGCTGGGGCCTTTCCGAGCGCTTTCCATCCGAAACGGAGGCCTGGCGGCGTCAAGCCGTCTTGGCAACATTGTCGTTGGTCCGTAGCCACAGTTGGTTGGGGGCGTTCAGCGGGCGGACCAGCCGCCATCCATGGTGTAGGACGCCCCCGTGACCATCGCCGCCGGGCCGGACACCAGCCAGCCCACCAGGGACGCCACCTCCTCCGGCTCGACCAGCCGCTTGATGGCGCTCTCGGTCAGCATGACCCTACTCAGCACCTCCGACTCGCTGATGCCGTGCGCCTTCGCTTGGTCCGCGATCTGGGATTCCACCAGGGGTGTCCGGACATAGCCCGGATTCACGCAGTTGCTTGTCACCCCGTGCTCGCCGCCCTCCAGTGCCGCCACCTTGGACAGCCCCTCCAGTCCGTGCTTCGCCGCAACGTAGGCGGCCTTGAACGGTGAAGCGCGCAGTCCGTGCACGGAGGAGACGTTGACAATCCGACCGAATTTCTGCGCGTACATGTGTGGCAAGGCGGCACGGATGAGCAGGAACGGAGCCTCGAGCATCAGCGTGATGATGCGACGGAAATCCTCGGGCGCAAAGTCCTCCAGCGGACTGATCCGCTGGATTCCGGCGTTGTTGACCAGAATGTCCATCTCCAGCCGGACCTCGGCCAGCGCAGAGGTGTCGGACAGATCCACCACCCAGGCTTCGCCGTCGACCTCTTCCGCGAGCGCCCTGGCGGCGTCGGCGTTGAAGTCGGCGACCGTCACGCGGGCGCCC
>JBAUMA010000537.1:0-4737 GCA_049578485.1 Specibacter sp. | reverse complement strand
ATCGTGACACGCTCAGGGAGGCCACTGCCCGGAATTCCGCGGGTTTCGGTCACATTGATCCACCGCAACATTTCCCTGCTTGCCACCGTTTTCCTTGTACTCCATGTGGGGTCCTTGATGCTGGATTCATTCGCCAAGCTCACCGTGACCGACGTGGTGGTTCCCTTTCTCGGGGCCTACAAGCCGTTCTGGCAGGGGCTCGGCACAGTGGCCTTTGACCTGGTGCTCGCGCTGGTGGCAACGGGGCTTTTGCGCCACCGCCTTGGGCAACGGAGCTTTCGCGTAGTTCACTGGTTCAGCTATGTGATGTGGCCGATTGCCCTGGCCCACGCCGTCGGCAATGGCACCAATGGAACCAGCAAGTGGTTTCTGTTGTTCGCAGCCGCTTCCGTCGTCGTCGTTGTTGGAGCCGCGGCGTGGCGCCTGTCGGTGAACTTTCTGGAAACTGCCAAAGCCCGGCAAGGAGGACTGTCATGAAAGCACTTGAGACAACAATGCCCGCGGCGGAGGAGTCCTGGGGCACAGAGGGGCACTACCAGCTGTTTGCGGCTGGTTCCAATGCGGACCTGGCCAGCCATGAGCGTGCCTTTGGCCCCCTGTCCCTTGACCGTGTTGACGCAAACTTCATCTCTGTCCTGGAACAGTCGGGCCTGACAGGGCGCGGAGGGGCCGCCTTCTCATCGTGGCGCAAGCTGGCGGCAACGGAGCAGGGCCGTGGTCCTGCCCTGCTGGCCGCCAAGCCCGTGGTGGTCGCCAACGGGGCCGAAGGCGAGCCACTCAGTTTCAAGGACAAGACCTTGTTGATCCATGCGCCCCACCTGGTGATTGACGGCCTGCTCATTGCCGGAGCGGCCGTGTCGGCATCGCTGCTCTACCTCTACACAACGCCGGCGGCCAGGAATGCGGTGGAATCGGCCGTCGCGGGGCGCCATGACGCCCGCAGGATCAAGGTGGTGGAAGCGCCGGAGACGTTCATCTCGGGTGAGGCAAGCGCCGTCGTCAACTCCATCACCAACGGCATCGCCCTGCCGCTGGACAACCGTCGGCGCTTGAGTGAATCGGGGATCAAGGGCCGGCCCACCCTCGTGTTGAATGTGGAGACTCTGGCCCATGTGGCCCTCATCGCCCGCCATGGGGCCGGCTGGTTCCGGACAGCCGGATCGGACCGGGACCCCGGAACGCGGCTCGTGTCGGTTTCGGGCCATTGCGCCGAGCAGGTGCTCGAGGTGGAGGGGGATGCGAGCCTTTCCGGCATCCTGGCCAGTGCCGGCGTCGAGCTTTCCGAGGTGGGGGCTGTGCTGGTCGGTGGTTATCACGGGCAGTGGGTCCGGGCGTTGAACCACCGCCTTTCACCCTCGGGGCTGGCGAACCATGTGGTCCGCCCGGGGGCTGGCGTCCTCCACGTTCTGGCAGCCTCGGAATGCGGTTTGGCGGCCACGGCCGGGATCCTGAACTACCTGGCGGGGCAGTCGGCAAAGCAGTGCGGGCCGTGCATGTTCGGCCTTCCCGCCATGGCCAGGGTCATGCACGCGATCGCGTACGGTGAAAGGGATCCGCGCCTGGTGCGGGAACTGGAACGGCTGGGAAAGCTTGTGGGCGGTCGCGGCGCCTGCCACCACCCGGACGGCACCGCACGGCTGGTGGCCAGCGCCCTTGAGACATTTTCCGACGATGTCAGGGCCCACCTGGCCGGGACCTGCACAAGAGAGGCCGGGAGGGCGTCATGAGCGAAGCACTCCACATTGACTGGACCAAGTGCGACGGGCGGGGGCTGTGCACGGAACTGTTGCCGGGACTGTTGGCCCGCGACGACTGGGGATATCCCTTGGCCAGGCAGTCACGCAACGGCGACCGCACCAATGTGGCGATCGGCCCCCGGGATTCCGAGGCGGCCCGGGATGCGGTCAAACTGTGCCCCAAGCTGGCGCTCAGCCTGACCACGGAGCAGCCGTCCGCCACACGTCGCTAAATGATGCCGCTTGCCCCGAGCGCGCTGCCGATTCCATAGGTGGCCGCCAGGGCAAGGGCGCCGCCAATGACAAGGCGTGTTGCCGAGGTGGTCTTGGAGCTGCCCCCGATTGCGGCGCTCAGGGTCCCGGTCAAGGCGAGGGCGATCAGCACGGCCACGAACGTCACCGGAATCCGCCACCCGGCAGGCGGCAACATGATGGCGAGCAAGGGTAGGAGCGCCCCGACGGCAAACGACGCGGCGGACGCGTACGCGGCCTGCCAGGGATTGGCCTCCTCGTTCTGGTCGATATTGAGTTCGGCCGAGAGGTGGGCGGCCAGGGCATCGAGCCCGGTGAGCTCCAGGGCCACCTGCTCGGCGGTGGCGGGGCTCAGTCCCTTGGCGAGGTAGAGGCCGGTGAGTTCGGCCAATTCCGCGTCCGGGTCGTCAGCCAGTTCACGGCGTTCCTTCTCGATCAAGGCACGCTGGCTGTCGCGTTGGCTGCTGACTGAAACGTATTCGCCCAGGGCCATGGAGACGGCACCGCCCACCACGGCCGCGATTCCGGCAACCAGGATGGGCGTGGGGGCGTTGGTCACCCCGGCAACTCCGACGACGGTTGCCGCGACGGAGACGATGCCGTCGTTCGCCCCCAAAACCCCGGCCCGCAGCCAGTTCAGCCGTCCTGCGATGTTGGCCGTGTGTGGTTCATTGCCATGGGCTCCCGGGATGCTGGTCATGGGCCAAAGCTATCAGTGTTGGCAGACGCCGTGGCCCGGGCCCCGGGTTCACCGTTGGCGATAGTAGTCCCGCCAGATCAATCGGTGGACGGGAATCTTGCGTGGCAGGTCCCTCAGCCCCGGAATCAAGGGCAGCAGCGTTAGCAGGAGCGACAGCACCAGCATGGTGGAGACCACCAGGATGTCGGCATTGGCGGAGGACTTGAAGGGCTCCACCTGATACAAAAGCGAGAACAACCACAACCAGGACTGGCCCGGCGTGTCGCCAGTCTCGTTCATGACGCCCCACTGTTCCCCCGTGAGATGGGCCGTTGCCGCAAGTCCCTGGAAATAGCTTCCGTCGCCGAGGAACAAGATGGAGGGCGTGTAGTCCAAGTTGTAGGGCAGCCCACCGCTTTGCAGCACACCGTCCAGGTTTCCGCCGGCGGCCATGGCAAGCAGCGAGCCCGTCAAGGCGGGGACCGGACCATAGTCGCCGGCCGCGACCTGGGCGGGATCGCCGTCGGGTGCGGCCGTGAGCGCAGCGGTGTAGGCGTCGGTCCACTTTGCCTGCTGCTCGGAGGCGGCTGCCGACCACTGGGCAACCGCCGGCGGCGGCGTGGGCAGGGTCTTGAGCGGATTGATGACAAAGTCGTTGGCCGTGTCAATCGGCAGGCGGACGCCGGAGAGGGCCTGGAGATCGATGAAACCAAGGTGCTGGGTGGCATCCGGCGTCGCGTTGTAGGGTGGCCCATAGCCGGCGGTATCGCTGGTGCCGCCCAATTCGGCCGTGGCTGTGGCGACAAAGTCCGACGGTGCCGCCGTCGCCCACGATTTCAGGCTCACCCCGGGATCGTCCGGGGAGCTGAAGATTGCCGCGAGGCCCACCACGATCAGTCCCACAACGACGACGCCGATCGTGAGCTCCTTGAACAGGTCATAGTCGCGGACGCGCCCCCGCCATGGCCGCCCGGCAACGTTGTCACCCCTGCGCCAGGACGTGGCGGAAATGTTCTTGCTCATGGCAGTTTCGCCTCCTCATCGTTTTGGCCCGTTGTTGATTCGCGCAACTGGGCGTCGGTCTCGGCCGCGTCCAACGGGGGGACCACGCCGTGGGCGCGAACCAGCAGAACGTGAAGGGCGACGACGGCACCGACCGCCAGGGGCAGCAGCATGATGTGCCACATGAAGATCTGCCCCAGGTTGGCCACATTGAACCATGCGCCGACGCCAACGGAGTTCAGGGCGTCCTTGGCCTCGAAGGAGATCCATTGCGAGTCGAAGTTTGTCTGCAGCAGGTACCCCGTGAACGCGGTGACGATGGAGACCAGGAAGGCCAGCATTCCGGTGATCCAGGTCAGCAGCCGGCCGCCGCGCCACGCGGCCACCCAAAACTTGATCCACAAGTGCACCACCATGAACATGAAGAACACTTCCACGCTCCACAGGTGCACGCTGTTGGTGAAGTGGCCCAGGGCGGACACGTGGTACCACTGCGGTCCGTTGAGGCTCAAGACCACGCCGGAGGCGATGATGAAAACCAGCCCGGCCACCGCCCCCATGCCGAAAACATAGGCCCACGATGACACATAGCTGGGTTGGTCCTCGGGCAGCAATTTATCCGGGGGAAGGTGCTTCAGGAACCAACGGCGGGACTTTCCTGTCCACGTATAGGCTCCGGTTCCTTCCGCCTCCGGATCGGGCGCCTGGGCAGTGTTCATTTCCGGCTCTTTCCGCCCGGAAACGGCAGTACCAAGGCCAGGCCGAAGAGGATGACCATCACGATGATCACGACAAGGTTGCCGGACTGGATGGTCACATCCCCCCAGCCAAAGTAGGTCCCCGGGGTGATGGGTGCGGCCGCGGCCGCCAACAGTTCATACATGGTTTTCTCCTGCCTAGGTGGCGTGGACGATAAGCACGGGGCAATGGGCGTGGGATGCGCAGGCGGAACTGACGGAGCCCATCAGCAGCCCGGCAAATCCGCCAAATCCACGCCTTCCCAGAACCAGCATTGACGCCTCCCTGCTGGCCTCGATCAGGCTCTGCCGGGGAGGCCCCTGTTCCAGC
>JBAUMA010000536.1:0-8993 GCA_049578485.1 Specibacter sp. | reverse complement strand
CCGGCGGGCCGCTGACCGGGGCAAGGCTTATGGCCGATGAACGCATCACCAACTTCGTGAAGGGCCTGTCCCATCTTGACGCAAGGCTCGGTAGCCTGGTGCTCGAGCTTCCCGCACCCGCCGCCCTGCCGCCGTCGCAGGAGGCCACGGCACAGCAAATCACCGCGCTGGTGGAGGCCTCGCTGCCCGTGATCTCGTTGCCAGGCCCGCACCGCAAAGCCAAGGAGTTGATCGCGGCCAAGGTGGCCGCCGTCTTTGGCCTGCGCCTGTTCGCACTGCCCGCCGCCGATCTGCCAGCCGCCGCGGAGTCCGCGGAGCTGGCCCGGCTGTGGCACCGCGAAACGGTGCTCTCCGGCGTCGGACTTTTCCTGGATGCGCAGGGGATTGATCCTGCGGAGCCCGGGGCGGACACGGTCCGGCGCTGGGTGGCGCAATCGGGCGGGCTGACGTTCGTGGCCGTGCGCGAACCGTGGACGCTGCCCGCGGCCGTCAACGTTGACACGGCCAAGCCGGCCGCGCAGGAGCAGCGCCGGGCCTGGGAGTCGGCGCTGGGGGCCGGTTCGGGGAAGAAGGCGGCGCTGCTGGCGGGCCGATTCGACCTTGACCTGGATGACATAGCGGCTTCCGTTGGCCGTGCCGGAGCCGGCGGGGACGTGTGGGCCGCGGCCTTGGAAACGGCCCGCCCGGCGCTGGACCAGCTGGCCCAGCGTGTCGATTCGAAAGCGGCCCTGTCTGATCTGAAACTGCCCGCCCTACAGGCCGAACAGCTGCGTCGGATCGCCGGGCAGGTGCGCCGCCGCAGCACCGTCCTTGACGACTTTGGCTTTGCCGGGCGCCTGAACCGGGGAACGGGGTTGGGCGTGCTGTTTGCGGGCGAGTCCGGCACCGGCAAGACCATGGCCGCCGAGGCGCTCGCCCGGGACCTGGACATGATGCTGTACCGGATCGACCTGTCCGCCGTGGTCAGCAAGTACATTGGCGAAACCGAAAAGAACCTGCGGAAACTTTTCGACGCCGCCGAGGGCGGCGGTGCAGTGCTGTTCTTTGATGAGGCGGACGCCTTGTTTGGCAAGCGCAGCGAGGTCCGCGACAGCCACGACAGGTACGCCAACATCGAGGTCAGCTACCTGCTCCAGCGCATGGAGTCCTTCCGGGGACTGGCCATCCTGGCCACCAACCGCCGCGACAGCCTGGACGCCGCATTCCTGCGCAGGCTGCGCTTTGTGGTCACCTTCCCGTTCCCGGCCACGGCCGAACGGCGGGCCATCTGGTCCGCCGTGTTCCCGGCAGCCACCCCCGTGGACGGGCTGTCCACCGAACGCCTGGCCCGACTGAACCTGACCGGCGGCAGCATCCACAACGTGGCATTGAATGCGGCCTACCTGGCGGCAAACGACGGCGGCACGGTCACCATGGAGCTGCTCTTGGCGGCGGCCCGGGACGAATTCCGCAAGCTTGACCGCCCCGTCAACGACGCCGACTTTGCCTGGTCTGCGGGGGAGGGACGCCATGGACATTGAGCTGCACATCGAGACACTCGTACTCGACGCCGGGGTGCTCGAGGGCTTGGGCCTGACCGTCCGGGACAGTGCCGCGGTGGGGCGGGCCGTGGAACACGAGTTGGCCCGGCTCCTCGCGGCCCAGGACGGCAGCCGCCCTGTTGGTGCGCGGCTGCCCAATGCCTCGCTGCCAAGGCTGACCGCCGATCCGATGAAGCTGCCACGGGGCGCAACGCCGTCCGGCCTGGGTGCCGGGATTGCCGCCTCCGTCATGGGAGGGCTGGACCATGGGTGAATTTGCCGCCGTCCAACCCCGGGTCACCGCGGACACCGACGCGCTTATTGCGCCGGCTGCGTTGCCCCATGGCACCCGGCGGGACCGGGAACTCCAGGCGGACGACTTCGCGATGCGCATGACCGGCAGGGCGGCTCCCAGCCAACACTGGGGCGCCGGCGCACTGCCCGCCGCCGTGGAGGCGATGGCTGCCAGTGCGCTCCGACGGCGCGAGTCCGCCGGCAGGCCCGTGGAATCAGGCAGCCGGGTGCCGTTGGAGGCGGGGCTCGGGGCGGACCTGAGCCGGGTGCGCGTCCATGCCGACGCCGCTGTAGGAAGCGTGCTGGCCGCCGTCGGGGCCCGCGCAGCCACCCTGGGCGACCACATCTATGGGGGCCCGGCAACCTTTGACGCCGCCTGGCCGGAGGGGCGCAGGGTCCTTGCCCACGAGGTGGCCCACACCGTCCAACAGGCCGGCGGCGGTACCAGCCTCCAGTGCGACGCCGTGGATGACGCCCGGGAAAAGCTCTCCTACAAGATCACGGACTGGGCCGTGACGGACGACGACGCGAAGTCGGCGCTGGCATCCCTGGCCGCGCTCTCCGACGCCGATTTGGCCAAGGGGCTGGCCCGGCTTGAACAAAAGTACGTGGACCGGCTCATTGACAACCTGCCCGATGCCGCCAAGACCGGGCCGGCGTACAGCAAAGTCATAACCGCCCTGGGTGCCGCCCGGACGGCCCCGGAGGCCGGCGAAGACCTTAGCTACGGGCTGTTCGACTGGGCCGTCACCGACAAGGACGTCACGAACGTCTTCACCACCATGGTGGCCCTGCCGGCACCGGAACAGGAAAAATTCCTGCTCACCCTGGACGCCTCGGGCAAGCTGGCCCGGCTTGTCAGCAACTCCACGGAAGGACACCAGAGCCGGTACATCAGGCCCTGGATCAGGGCTTTGCACGCCGGACGGCTGACGCCCGACGAGGAAAAGATCCTGCGCGTGATCGTTACGGAGTCCGACGACGGCGCCCTGCCGACGTTGTTGCTGGCCGCCGGTGCCAGGTTCGGGATACCCGTGGGTCGGGAAACCGCGCCCGGCCACACGCCCGCCGACTGGACCGTTGCCAAGCTCCGCGCCAGCTATGTGGCGTTGGACGGCCTGCCCGATTCCCATGTGGCCGGCAATGTGATGCTCAGCCGCCTGGGCGCCTTTACCGAAGCCCGCGATGCCAAGGGCAACCTGACCGAGGGCGAGTACTTCGGTGACCCGTCCATGCACCCGGACCCCCGGGAATTGGACATCAACGTTGCCGCAAGCGGCAATATTTCCCCCACGGTCCTGCATGAAACCGGGCACGCCGTGGACCGGCAGTTGGGCTGGTCCGAGGGAGACGAGCCCGCGAAGTCCAGCCGTGGCGGCTGGGTGCAATATGAGAACAACACCGGCATCTGCGCGACGGACATGGTCACCGATTCCCAGGCCGGAATCCTGGCACTCACCGAACCACAGCGCGAGGACGTCCAGGGGGAAATGCGCACCGCCATGCGGGCCCACACCACCGCGCACATGCTGGGGCGAATCCGGGCGCTTCCGTGGTTTGCCCCACTGCCTGCGCCCCGCAGGACCGCCGTCCTGGCGGACCCGGCCCTGCACGCCGTCACGACGGGCGTGGCCGAGCCTTGGAACAAGCCCGAGGGCGGAGCCCGGCTGGGGGCTGCCGCACCGCACGTGTACGAGGAGTCCTACCCGCACTATTGGAACCGGTACGAGTACCAGGCCCGGACCAGGATTCTGAGCAGGTACCAATTCCGCGACCCCGGGGAATGGTTTTCCGAGGTGTATGCCTCCTACTTTGGCCCTGCGGAAAGCCGCAAGAAGCTGCACGCCAAGGACCCCGACACCGAGGCCTACTTCACCTCCGCCGTGGCACCCATGGCCCGCAGCAGGAACGTGCCATGAGCGCGCCCCCCACCTCGCCCCGGCTGATTCGCGGCGGGATCGTGCTGATCGACCCGGACACCGGGGCCGTGCTGCGCATCATCGCGCTGCAATACAACCCGGCCACCTTGAACCGCAGCCTGGCCATCCACGGGGCCGGCACCGACACCCCCGACCGTTCCGAGGCGTTGCGCCTAAAGGGTCCGCCCACCGAGACCATCAAGCTCGACGCCGAGCTGGACGCCGTCGACCAGCTGGAGCTGGGTGCCGGGCAGGCCGCCAGCTTGGGGATCTTCCCGCAGTTGGCCGCCCTGGAGACCCTGGTCTACCCCACGAGCGCCCAGCTGCTGGCCAACAACGCATTGGAGTCCGCCGGCCAACTCGAGATCCTGCCCATGGAGGCACCCCTGCCGCTGTTCGTGTGGAGCAAGAACCGGGTGGTGCCGGTGCGCATTACGGATTTTTCCATCACCGAGGAGGCGTTTGATGTGAACCTGAACCCCATCCAGGCCAAGGTGAGCCTGGGCATGCGCGTGCTGACCGTCGACGACGTCGGCTTCACCCACCGGGCCGGCAGCTTGTTCATGAGCTACCTGAGCCAAAAGGAGGGCCTTGCCGCCGCCAGCCCGCAGGCCACGCTGGGCAACCTCGGAATCCTGGGGGTCTAGCCATGCCCGCCAATTTTGCGCCCAACAGCCGCTACGCCGCCACGGACACGTTGACCATGGCGGGGCCGGATGGCGTGGAGACCGCCTACCTGGCCCCGCGGATCCTGCCGCATCCGGAAAACCTGGCCCAGACCGGCACGTACGGCGTCGCTGACGGGGACAGGATCGACAACGTTGCCGCCGCCACCCTGGGCGACCCCCTGCTGTGGTGGCGGCTGGCTGATGCAAACCGGGCCATGTGCCCGCGGGATTTGACGGCCGTCCCCGGCACGGTCCTGCGGATCTGCCTGCCGGAGGGCGTGCAGGGGGCCCCGCATGTCTAGTTCACTGCAACTGGGCCTCATGGTGGGCCCGGCCATCCCCGTCCCCGTCCCGCAGGAGGTCATCGAGGCCCTGACCAGCGTGGAGATCACCGCCCGCGACGTCGGCTTCAGCGCATTTTCCCTGCAGTTCACCATGAGCAACAGCTCCGTGCTGCCCACCCTGTTCCTCTTGGCCGGGGGGAGCCCGTTCCCGATTGTGCGCGTCGTGCTCAGCGCCAACCTCAATGGCTCCGTCACCGTCTTGTCCGACGGCGTCGTCACCCAGGTGCAGGTACTGCCCGGCGGCGACGCGGCCCACTCCATCCTGCAGGTCACCGGCGAGGACCTGGGCAGGCTCATGGACAAGATCGACCTGACCGGACTGCCGTTCCCGGCCATGCCCGCCGAAGCCGCTGTCGCCGTCGTCCTGGCCAAGTACCTGGCCCTGGGCGTGATCCCGGCCATCATCCCCAGCATCCTGCTCGACGTGCCCGTGCCCACCGCCAAGATCCCCGCCCAGCAAGGCACCGACCTGAAATACGTCACGGCACTGGCCCAGCGCGTGGGTTACGTGTTCTACCTGGCTCCCGGGCCGCTGCCGGGCATGAGCCAGGCGTACTGGGGCCCGAAGATCAAGACGGGCGTGCCGCAGCCGGCCCTGAACCTGGACATGGACGCCTACACGAACGCCGCGCAGCTCACCTTCAGCTACCACCCGCAGGCCGCCGAACTGCCCGTGATTTTCATCCAAAACGAAACAACCCATGTGCCCATCCCCATCCCGATCCCGCCGGTCACCCCCCTGAATCCGCCGCTGGGGCTGCTGAACCCGCCGCCGTCGACCTTCACCAGGCTGCCGGAAACCGCCAAGTACACCCCTGCCCAGGCGGTCATGGTGGGGATCGCCCACGCCGCCAACTCCGCCGACACGGTCTCCGCCGACGGCACCCTGGACGTGCTGCGGTACGGGCAGATGCTCCAGCCGCGCTCCCTGGTGGGCGTCCGCGGCGCCGGGCTGGCCTTTGACGGCCTCTATTACGTCTCCATGGTCAAGCACTCGATCAAGCGCGGCGAGTTCAAGCAAAAGTTCACGCTGTCCCGCAACGGCCTGGTCTCCACGGTGGGGCAGGTGGCGGCATGAACGCCCCCTACTACGGCAAGTATCGCGGGACCGTGGTGAACAACGTGGACCCCCAGCAGACCGGCCGCATCCAGGCCCTGGTCCCGGACGTCACCGGCGTCATCCCCACCACCTGGGCCCTGCCCTGCGTGCCGTTCGCCGGGGCGCAACAGGGAATCTACGTGGTGCCGCCCATCGGCTCGGGCGTGTGGATTGAATACGAACAAGGGGACCCCGACTACCCCGTGTGGACGGGCGGCTTTTGGGGTTCCGCCGCCGAGGTCCCCGCCCTGGCGCTCGCCGGCAACCCGGCCAGCCCCAGCATCGTGTTGCAAAGCGGGCTGCAAAACAGCATCACCATCAGCGACTTGCCCGGGCCGGCCGGCGGCATCGCGATCAAGAGCGCTACCGGCGCCATGATCCTGGTGACCGGGGCGGGCATCACCATCACCAACGGCCAGGCCAGCATTGTGCTGGCGGGGACCTCCGTGATCATCAACGACGGGGCGCTGGCCGTCACCTGACGGTCCGGAAAGGAGAGCAACATGCCCGGATTCCTGCTCCACCAGGGGGCCATGGTGCAGTGCGCCCACCTGGGCACGGCCCAACCCACCGCACCGAACCCCAGCGTCACCGTCAGCCTGCAGCCCACCGTGGTGGTGACGGACTGCTACACGGTTGCCGGCTGCCCGCTGCCGCCGCCGAGCAACGGCAACGGCCCGTGCATCACTGCCAGCTGGACCACGGCCGCCACCCGGCTGACCTCCAACGGGGCGCCGCTGCTGCTGGCCGACAGCCAGGCCACCTGCGCACCCACCGGCACCCCGCTGCTGGTCACCACCGTCCAAACACGGGTAACGGGGGTGTGAGGTGCCATGAACATCGACTACCCGTTCGCGTTCGACCAGCTGGGCCACACGGCCACCGTCGACGACGCCGGGCACGTGCGGGACATGATTGAACAATTCCTGTTCACGAACCCCGGCGAGCGCGTGAACCGGCCGGACTTTGGCAGCGGGCTCCAACAACTGGTGTTTGGCCCCAACAGCCCCGAACTGGCCGCGGCCCTGCAATTCACGGTCCAGGCGGGCCTGCAGCGCTGGCTGGGGGACGTCGTCCTGGTCCAGTCCGTGGCCGTGGACAGCACCGGCTCCACGCTGAGCGTCAGCGTCAACTATGCGCTTGCCGGCAGCACCGAGCTGCAAAGCGCAACGTTCACCCAGGAGGCGGGGGCATGAACGCGGACCAGCCCGGCACGAACGGCCTGGACTATGTGGAGGTCTCCGATGACCAGCTGACCTTGGAGGTCCACTTCACGGGGGCCATCCCGCCACTGGCTGCCCCTGGCACCCCTAACGGGCTGGCGGCAGCCAACTTCAGGCTCGGCGGCGGCGATTCCATCACGGGCATCGCAGTGGCCTCCCTTGCCCTGCAGGGGGGCGGCGGAGACCCCGATGATGATGCCGGTGAGCCGTTCCTGGCACTGACGGTGGACCGCCCCGGCGACTTTTCCTGCTACCGGCTGGCCGTGGGAGTCGCGAACCCGTCGGCGCCCGGCGGCTGGGGGCCCTACCCGGGCATTGACCCAGACCACGCGTGGGCTGAGTTCTCCTTCAAGGCCGGCTGTCCCACCGACATTGACTGTTTGGCCGCCTGTCCCGGCGGTGCGCCGCTGCCGGCCGCCACCGACATCAACTACCTCGCCAAGGACTACGCCGGTTTCCGCCAGCTGATCCTGGACCGGCTGGCCGTCACCATGCCCGACTGGCGGGAACGGCACGCGGCGGATCTGGGCATTGCCCTGGTGGAGGTGCTGGCGTACGCCGCCGATGAGCTCAGCTACTACCAGGACGCCGTGGCCACGGAGGCATTCCTGGGCACCGCCCGGCGGCGGATCTCGGTGCGCCGCCACGTGCGCCTGGTGGACTACCAGCTGCACGAGGGCCTGAACGCCCGGGCCTGGCTGACGGTGTGGACCGACCAGGACACCCCGCCCCTGGCGCCCGACGACGCCTACTTCATCACGGGGTTCCCCCAGCTGTCCGCCGCGCCGGGAACCGTGCTCAAGGACGCCGAGCTGGCGCAGCTGCCCGCCGGCGGGTACCGGGTGTTCGAGCCTGTTGCCGACCCCGCCGTGCCCCTGGAGTTTTACGCCGCCCACAGCGAAATCGACCTCGACGCCGGGCCCGGCGGGCAATGCTGCCTGCCCGCCGGCGCCACCACGGCCACCCTGGTGGACAAGGCACTGTGGCGGCGGGCCAATCCGGAGGCCGAACCACCGGCGTCGTGGCGTGACGGGCCACCCATCCCGGACTCTCCGCTGCGCCTTGCTGCGGGCGACGTCCTGATCCTGGAGGAAATCCGAGGCCCCGCCACGGGCAACCCGGCCGACGCCGATCCCGCCCACCGCCAGGCGGTCCGGCTGACCCAGGTGGCGGCCCCCGCCGAGGGCGGCTGGCTCATCCAGGTCGCCTGGGAAGCGGCCGATGCCCTGGCGTTTCCGCTGTGCCTGTCCTCGCGCCGTCCGGCACCCGATTGCGACACGGTCCACCGGGTCAGCGTGGCCCGGGGGAACGTGGTGCTGGTGGACCATGGCCAAACCGTGGCGGATCCGCCGTGGCCGCCGGTGCCCACGCTGTCCGTCACCGGGGAGTGTGCGTGCGAGGGCAGCGTCCTGGAACTCGTGCAGCAGCCCGCCCCCGTGGCGCCGGTCCTGCTGCGTGCCCCGCTGACCTTCCCCGGGGCGGTGGCTCCCGGTGCCGCCGCTGCCGCGCTGTCACCCCGGGACCCCCGCGCCGCCCTGCCGGCCGTCACCGTTGCCGTGGCCGATCCCGCCACCGGTGAAGTGAGGGTGTGGACCCCGCGGCTGACCCTGTTGGAAAGTTCCCGCCTTGACGACGGCTTTGTCGTGGAGATGGACGACGACGGCGCGGCGCACCTGCGCTTTGGCGACGGTGCATTGGGCGCCATGCCGGCGGCCGGGGCGGTGGGCTCAGCCGGCTACCGGGTGGGCAACGGCACCGCCGGCAACGCGGGCCGGGACAGCATCAGCTTCCTGGTATTGCGCAAGGAATCCTGGAGCGGCTTTTCCATCCGGCCGCGCAATCCGCTGCCGGCCACCGGCGGCACCGACCCCGAACCCGTGGCCGAGGCCCGCCTGCTGGCCCCGGACGCGTTTCGGCAAACACTGC
>JBAUMA010000535.1:0-6835 GCA_049578485.1 Specibacter sp. | reverse complement strand
TCCACATAGACGTCGCTGCCGTGAACGGCAAGGGCAAAGACAGGCACGGGCTCGAAGGCCGGCAACGTCAGCGGTTCGCCTGTTTTCAGGTCGAACGAGCTGCCGTGTGCCCAGCATTCGATGGTGCCGTCCTCCACGTCGCCTTCGCTGAGCGAAATTTCCGCATGCGAGCAGGTGTCCCCGATGGCGTGAAGCTCACCGTAGGAGTCCCTGACAATGGCAACGGGCAAGTCGTCGATCTCCACCAGGAGGGCCGACTTGACCGCAACGTCGTCGTCCTTGCAGACAACGACGCCGGCGGGCGCGGAGGTTTCGGCCATTACAGTGCCCCTGCTGCCAGCTCACGTTCCACGGCGTCGCGCAAGCGCTCTTCCAGGGCGGGAACCTTGATGTGCTGGATGACCTCGTTGAGGAAGCCGCGCACCACCAAACGGCGGGCCACTTCTTCTTCGATGCCGCGCGAGAGCAGGTAGAACAGCTGCTCGTCGTCGAAGCGGCCCGTGGCACTTGCGTGTCCGGCACCCTCGATCATGCCCGTCTCGATTTCCAGGTTCGGCACCGAGTCGGCGCGGGCCCCCTGGGTCAGGATCAGGTTGCGGTTCATCTCGTACGTGTCGGTGCCTTCGGCCTGCTTGCGGATCAGCACATCGCCAATCCACACGGCGTGTGCGCCGTCGCCCTGCAGAGCGCCCTTGTACGTGACGCGGGACTTGCAGTTCTTCGTGGAGTGGTCAACGAACAAGCGCTGCTCCAGGTGCTGGCCGGCGTCGGCAAAGTACAGGCCGTACATTTCGACGTCGCCGCCGGTGCCCGTGTACCGGGCCGACGGCGTGGTGCGCAGCAGGTTCCCGCCAAGGTTGACGACAACGTGCTTGACGTGGGCGTCGCGGCCCACCGAGATGTGCTGGGCACTGGCGTGCACGGCGTCGTCATCCCAGTCCTGGATGCTGACGACCGTCAGGTTGGCGCCGTCCTCGAGGAGGATCTCCACGTTTTCGCTCAGCACCGCGGTGCCGCGGTGGTCAAGGACCACAACGCCGGTGGCGAACTTCTTCGCGTGCACCAGGATGTGCGAGGCGGCCGGGGTGTCCCCGGCGCCTGTCAGCGTCAGCGTGGTGACGTCGTCGTCCGTGCCGGCAAACTCTGCCGGCAGGGTCACAATGGTGGCCTCGGTGAAGTGTTCCCACGCGGCTGCTGCCACGCGGTCTTCGGGGATGCCTGCCGTGCCGATACGGGCGTCGTCGCGGCCCACGGTCTCCACCGTGACGGCGTCGGGCTTGGTTACCGTGACGGTCGGGGCGGCGCCGTTGAGCTCCTGGCCCTTGACACCCACGCGGTCAAGGCCGCGCAGGCGCTTGAGCGGGGTGAAGCGCCAGTCTTCTTCGCGGCCCGTGATGAGCGGAAAGTCGGCCAGCTTGTAGGAGGTCAGCCGCCCTGCGCGGGAACTGTCGGGAACGCCGACGCCGCCGCCGTGGCTGTCGCCGCCATGGCTGTGTGCCTGCGCGGCGCTGCCGCCAAGCGGGCCGGTCTCCGGGTTGATCTCGGAAAGCTTTTCGCCTTCTTCGGTCATGCCCTTGATGAAGTCCTGCGACCAAACCTTGTCATCTGTTGCTTGTTCTTGCTTGAGCTCGGTCATTTAGCCGACGGCCCCTTCCATCTGCAGTTCGATCAGGCGGTTCAGTTCCAGCGCGTATTCCATGGGCAGTTCCTTGGCAATCGGCTCGATGAAGCCGCGCACGATCATGGCCATGGCCTCGTCCTCGGGCATGCCGCGGGACTGCAGGTAGAACAGCTGCTCCTCGCTGACCTTGGACACGGTGGCCTCGTGGCCCATGGAGACATCGTCTTCACGCACGTCCACGTACGGGTACGTGTCGGAGCGGGAGATGTTGTCCACCAGGAGGGCGTCGCAGCGCACGGTGTTGGCCGAGTGCGTGGCGCCTTCGCGGATCTGGACCAGGCCGCGGTAGGCGGCACGGCCGCCACCGCGGGCAACGGACTTGGAGATGATGGAGGACTGCGTGTTGGGCGCAATGTGGACCATCTTGGATCCGGTGTCCTGGTGCTGGCCCTCGCCGGCGAAAGCAACCGACAGGGTCTCGCCCTTGGCGTGCTCGCCGACCAGGTAGACGGCCGGGTACTTCATGGTGACCTTGGAGCCGATGTTGCCATCAACCCACTCCATGGTGGCGCCTTCGTGCGCAATGGCACGCTTGGTGACCAGGTTGTACACATTGTTGGACCAGTTCTGGATGGTGGTGTAGCGAACGCGGGCGTTCTTCTTCACTACGATCTCGACGACGGCCGAGTGCAGGGAGTCCGAGGTGTAGATCGGGGCCGTGCAGCCTTCGATGTAGTGAACGTAGCTGCCCTCATCGGCGATGATGAGCGTGCGCTCAAACTGGCCCATGTTCTCGGTGTTGATGCGGAAGTACGCCTGCAGCGGGATGTCCACGTGGACGCCCGGGGGGACGTAGACGAACGATCCGCCGGACCAGACGGCCGTGTTCAGCGAGGCGAACTTGTTATCGCCCACCGGGATCATGGTGCCGAAGTACTCCTGGAAAATCTCAGGGTATTCGCGCAGCGCGGTGTCGGTGTCGGTGAAGATGACGCCCTGTGCCTCCAGGTCCTCACGGATCTGGTGGTAGACGACCTCGGACTCGTACTGGGCCGTGACGCCGCCAACCAGGCGGTTGCGCTCGGCTTCCGGGATGCCCAGCTTCTCGTACGTGTTGCGGATGTCCTCGGGGAGTTCCTCCCAGGTACCGGCCTGCTTCTCCGTGGAGCGCACAAAGTACTTGATGTTATCGAAGTCGATGCCGGAGAGGTCTGCACCCCAGGTAGGCATGGGCTTGCGGTCAAAGTACTTCAGGCCCTTCAGGCGCATGTCCAGCATCCACTGGGGCTCACCCTTCTTGGCGGAGATGTCGCGGACGACCTCTTCGCTCAGGCCGCGGCGGGCGTTGTCGCTGGTGGCGTTTTTATCCGACCAGCCGAAGGCGTAGTTGCCCAAGCCCTCCAGCTCCGGGTTCCTTTCGAGGATGTCGTGGTTGGTGGCATCTTCCACCGCACCATCCGCGCGTACATCGTGCGCTAATTGATCCGTCATCACGGCCTTTCTTGCTGATGGTTGGAAATACTCTTCGACGGCGTGGACGCCGGCGTCGCAACGCTGCTGCGTTTGCGGACCACCGCCCGCCCCGTTGGTACATGGGTGGTGCAGACGTGTCCGCCACTGGCAAGGGTGGAGAGCCTGCGCACATCGACGCCCAGAAGCCGGGAGAAAACCTCGGTTTCGGCATCGCAGAATTGGGGAAACGTGGTAGCGAGTTCCTGGATGGGGCAATGGCCCTGGCACAGTTGCTCGGCGGCCATGGTGGAGTTCGGGTTCAAGGAATTCGAGGTGGAGACGAACCGGTCCCCGTTCAGGGCCAGCGCCAGCGCCTTGGACCTTGAGGCAACGTCCGCCCCTGCCGCGTCCACCAGCGGCTGGTATTTGGCTTCCATCTTGGCGAACCGCCGTGCGGCGAAGTCGGCCACACCCTGGGCGCCGCGGCTCTCGGCGATTTCCGCCAGGGCCAGCTTGGCAATTTCGAGGTAGTCGTCACCGATCTCGGCCTGGCCCTGCTTGGAAACCACGTAACGCCGTGCCGGGCGGCCGGCGCCCGTTTTGGCGTTGCTGATGAGCTTGACCTCGATGACGCCAAGGCGTGAAAGCGTGTCAAGGTGCCGGCGCACTGCTGCCGGCGTGAGCCCGAGCAGTGTTCCCAATTGGGCGGCGCTGACGGGGCCGTGCTCCAGGACCGCAGTCAGGACCCGGTCGCGGGTCCTTTCGTCAGGATCCATGACGGGGACATGCCCCGATTCGAGCTGCTGGCTCATGACACCTCCACCCAATGGGATTAACACACTAATAAACAACATAATTATGTCGTAATTAGGGCGTTCGTGCCAGTAAGGTGAGCCTACCCACTTTCGATGCGTGCGTCCGCCCGCAGGAAGGCCGTACTACATCGCGTAGAATGGTGGCCGTGCCCCAGTCTCCCGCCCCCGCCCTGGACATCGTTGGGCTCGTCAAGGATGTAGGTCCCATTACTGCCCTTGACGGCCGGATGAAAAGGATCATTTCCAATATTAGCCTCCAGGCCCACTTTGGCCAGGTAACCGCCCTGCTTGGCGCCAACGGTGCCGGCAAGACCACCACGATCGAATGCGCCCAGGGGCTCCAGCGCCGCACGGCGGGGACCATTTCCCTGCTCGGCCAGGACCCAGAGAACGCCGACGCCGGCCTCAGGGCCCGCGTGGGCGTCATGTTGCAGGACGGCGGGCTCCCTCCGGCGGCCCGCCCTGTGTCGCTACTGCGCCACGTTGCCGGACTGTACGAGAACCCGCTTGACGTTGACGCGTTGGTGGAACGGCTTGGCATTGCTGAGTTCTCCGGCACCACCATCCGCCGGCTCTCCGGCGGGCAAAAGCAGCGTGTGGCCCTGGCCGCCAGCCTCTTGGGTAACCCCGAGGTCTTGTTCCTGGATGAACCCAGCGCCGGCCTCGACCCACAGTCGCGCCTCATGGTGTTTGAGCTGATCCGTGAACTGCGCGACGCCGGCAAGGCGATTGTGCTGACCACCCACCTGCTCGATGACGCCCAACGGCTCGCGGACTACGTTTACATCGTCAATAAGGGCGAGTCAGTCACCGAGGGCACTGTCTCCGCACTGCTGAGCCAGTCCACGGCAACCCAGACGCAGCGCGTCATGACGTTTGAGGCTCCCCCTGCGCTGGACACCTCGCCCCTGCGCAGTGCCGGCGTCGCCTGCGAGGAAACCCGCCCCGGCAGCTACCGGCTTTCCGGTTCCCTTGAACCTGCCGACCTTGGGCGTTTTGGTCAATGGTGTGCCGAACGCAGCATCATGCCCACCTCCGTTCACTTGGCGTCGCAGTCCCTGGAGGACGTCTTCCTTGCCGTCGCCCGGGGCACCGACGCCCCGACGTCGGAATCCATCACTACGGAGATCCCATGAACACGTTGTTTCGCGACGCCCCGGCGGGCCGGCCAGCGTCGCTCACCCGCCGTGTCCTGAACCAGGGCCGGTACGAGGCCGGCACCATGCTGCGCAACGGCGAACAACTGGTGCTCATGATCGTCATGCCGCTGCTGGGGCTCATTGCGCTGGCCGTGACACCCATCCTGGACGGCATGGGGAATTCGAGGATCAACATCGCCACTCCCGGCATCCTGGCCCTGTGTGCCCTGTCCACTGCCTTCACCGGCCAGGGCATCGCCACCGGATTCGACCGTCGATACGGAGTGCTGCGCTTCCTCTCCACCACTCCCCTGGGCAAGGCCGGCCTGATCGCCGGCAAGGTCATCGCCGTTTTGGTGGCGCTGGCCATCCAGGTGGTCATCATTTCCACGGTGGCCGCGTTCATGGGCTGGCGTCCGCCGGTGGCCGGGGTGCTGCTGGGCATTCCCCTCCTGATCCTGGGCGCCGTGACGTTCACGGCCCTCGGGCTGCTCATCGCCGGCACCGTGCGGCCCGAGGCCACCTTGGCCATCACCAACCTGGGCTGGATCTTGTTCGCCGCCCTGGGCGGGATCGTGCTGCCATCCTCCAAGTTCTCCGCCACCATGGCCGGGATCGTCGACTGGCTGCCTTCCGGCGCGCTGGGCACCTTGATGCGTGCCGCGTTGCTGGAAAGCCGCCTGGATGTTTTTGCAATTGTCATCTTGCTGGCCTGGGCCGTCGCCGGTACCGTGGCCGCAATCAAGTGGTTCAAATGGAACTGAAAGACGTGAATCAAGTGACTCAGAGCAACACGGTGAAGCGGTCCCTCAAGGATCGGCTTCCCACGTCCATCACCCCCGCGCTGCGGCGCCTGTCGGTGGCCTCGCTCATCGGCCAGGGCGTGCTGATCGTCTCCGGCGGCGTGGTCAGGCTGACCGGCTCCGGGTTGGGCTGCCCCACCTGGCCCAAGTGCACGGCCGAATCCCTGAGCAACACGCCCGAAATGGGCATCCACGGGCTCATCGAGTTCGGCAACCGGACCCTGACGTTCGTGCTGGCTGGCGTGGCGGTGGCCATGCTGGTGATGCTCTGGAACCTTCGCAAGGAGCGCAAGGACCTGTTCTGGCTGGCGTTTGCCCTGCTGGCCAGCATCCCTGCCCAGGCGGTCATTGGCGGCATCACGGTGCTGACCCACCTGAACCCGTTCGTGGTCAGCCTGCACTTCCTGGTCTCTGCGGCCCTCGTGGTGTTCTCGATGCTGCTGGTCAACCGCACCTACGGCCGCACCGGCGTGACGGCACCGGCCGACGCCGTTCGCCCGCGCCGGACCATCCGCCAGCTCTCCGTTGTCGCAGCAGTGTGCACGTACCTGGCCGTTGTCATCGGCACCATGGTCACTGGTTCCGGGCCCCACGCCGGTGACGCCAACGCACCCCGCAACGAGCTCGACCCGTACCTGATCACGCGTCTGCACGTGGTTCCGGTGTACATCCTGGTCGCCGTCTCGGCACTTCTCGTGGTGTTGTTGTGGCGCCGCGGAAAGGGCGACCTTCTGCGTATCGCGGCGATCCTTCTCTTTTCCGCCGTGCTTTGCCAGGGCGCAATCGGCTACTGGCAGTACTTCACCGGCCTCCCGGGTGTGCTGGTGGGCTTCCACATGCTTGGCTCGTCACTCATGCTGGCCGCAGGGACGAACATCGTGGACCTGGCGCTGCGCCGCGGCAAGGACCCCGTCAGCGCCTAGATTCCTCCTGCCGGGCCCACGGCCGCAAGGGACGCCTCGCGAGCTTGCGAGCAACGGTAGCGGCTGGGGAACACACGACGCA
>JBAUMA010000534.1:0-3296 GCA_049578485.1 Specibacter sp. | reverse complement strand
CTTCGCCGACGGGGCCGGGTCCACCAGGGTCATGACGGTCAGCGTGGACTTGAGGCCCTTGGGATCGTCCGGGCCGGTGCCGTCGGTGACCTCAAAGGTGATGGAGCCGGGACCGTAGAACAACAGGACCGCGGCGTACTTGATGCCCGCGCCGTCGCCGACGATGACGTTGTTGTTGGAGGCGCCGAGCAGGGCGATCTTGGACGCCTCGGTCAGGCGCGGCTTACGGCCCTCACGCACCTTGACGTAGTCGGCAAGGTTCATGGTGGCCGCTTGGCCCGCGGTGACGCGGATGACGTCGGTCTTGGCCAACACCGGGTACTGCTTGTCGAGCCCCGGCACCCAAATGACGGCGGTCGCCCGCAGCCCGTCCTGGTCCGTGACGGTGTACGGGATCATTTGTTCTCCGGCCGTCAATGGCACGCGCACTGCTCCCGTGGAGGTGACCGAGGCGTTCGACGCCGGCGATCCCGCCACTTTTTCCAGGGAGACCTTCAACGCCTCGGTGGTGCCGTCGGGGTCGGCGTCGTTGTCGACAACAGGCACGTCGACGGTGTTCCTGCCCAGCATCTGCTTGACGGTGACCCTGTCATCGCGGGCAATCGGCGCCTTCAACGCGGCGTCGGGGGTGACGGTCATGCGGATGTTGCCGGCGGCCTTCGCCCCGAATTTGTCCGCCACGGTGTACAGCATGGTGGCCGTGCCGGGCTCCTGCGGGCTGGTCACCACAACCTTGCCCTTGGCGTCAACCGTCGGCGCCATGGCCTCCGGTCCCTTGAAGCCGTTCTTCACCACGCCCAGCGGGCCACCGTCGGGGTCGGAGTCGTTCAGGGTCACGTCCAGGGCAACCTTTCGGTGCGGCCGCATGGTGATGAAGTCATCCTCGGTCACGGGCGGGTGGTTCATGGCCAGGGGCGGGGCCACGCCCACGTCGACGCGGGCAATGGCCTCTGCACCGAGCCTGTCCCGCACCCGGTACGTGAACGAGTCGGTGCCGGCGGAGTTGCCTCCGGCCGTGTAGAAAATATAGCCGTTGCCCGTTTCGGCGGTGCCGAGCTTGGGGGCCTTGTCGATGCCGACCAGTTCCACGGAATCGCCCTCGGGGTCGATCCCGTTCAAGGTCACGGGAATCTTCACCTGGTCCCCGGCAATGACCCGCCCGGTCAGGTTCTTCGGAGCCGGCGGCAGGTTGTGCTCGGGGTCGGCGGCAACAATGGTGATGGTGACCTGCGCCGAGCCAAACTGGCCGGAGCTGTTGGCCACCTTGTACACGCCCGTCACCGTCTTCGGGGTGTTCCCGGCAATGAACCGCAGCTGGTTTTGGTCGGTGAACAACTTGCCCAGCGAGGCGTTGCCGGGCTCCACCACGACAGGTGCCTTGAGCACCTCGCCGTTGGGGTCGACGTCGTTCTCCAGGACCGGGATGCTGACGATGTCACCCACCCGCACCGTGGCGGTGTCCGGCTCCACGCGCGGGGGCAGCAGCTTGTCGGCGGCCGGGATCCGGACCACCGAGATCTCCCCCACGGCGCTCCCGGTGCCGTTGGAAATGGTGTATTTCAGGCCCATGGTGCCGGCGAGCCCGCGCACGTCGCTGAGCTTGATGATGTTGCGGTCAATGATGGTCGCCGAAACGGGTGAGCCGGCGGGCACGTCCACCGACTGGATGACCAGCACTCCCCCGGCCGGGTCCATGTCGTTGCCCAGCACGTCGACCAGCACAGAGCCACCCGATGGCAGCATGGCCAGGTCCTTCACGGCAACGGGCAGCCCGGGGTTGTTGGCGGCCACCACGTCAACGCGGATCAGGCCGGTGGCGCTCATGGGCCCGTTCGTCACCTGGTATTCAAGGTAGACGGGCCCGGGTGTGGTGGCGGTGAAGGTGAGGGTGCCGTTGTCGGCAATCTTGGAAACGGTGGCGTTGGCAGGTTTGGAAACGCTGGCCAGGCGGAGGGTGCCACCGCTAGGGTCCTGGTCGTTCTTCAGCGGGGCGAGGATCAAGGGCTCGCCCACCACGGCACGGAAGAAGTCGGCGTTGGCCACGGGCGGGACGGTGCCAACAGCCTTGACGTTGACCTTGACCACGCGGTCGGTGACGGCCTGGCCGTCGGAGACGGAGATGGTCATGGACTTCAGGCCCGGCTTTTCGCCGTCGTCGGTGTACTTCAGCTCGCCGTCGGGGCTTGTCTTGATAGCGGCGCTCTTGTCTCCCGAGGTGGCGCCGGTAAGGAAGATGTCATCGCCTTCGGGGTCGATCCAGTCGGAGAGCACGTTCAGGCTCATGGTCTGGCCCTGCTCCACCACCAGGGTGGAGTCGCGCAGCGCGCGGGGGGCGGAGTTTTCGCTGGGTGGGGCCACCCGGACGTTGACGGCGGCCCGGTCCGTACCGCCCCGGCCGTCATTGGCCAGGTAATTAAAGCTGCCGGAACCCGTTTTGCCGTCCGGTACGTTGATCTGCAGGCCGGTGCCGCCATAGATGGACTCCACGGCACCCACGCCCGGGTTGACCGAAGGGGCCTCGACCGTCAGGACGTCACCGTCGGGGTCGGAGTCGTTGAACAGGACGGGCAGGATGGTGGTCTTGCCGGCACGGACGCCAAATTCGTCGGGAGTGGCAAGGGGCGGGCGGTTGGGCTTGGTCCTGTCGGGCAGGGTGTTGACCACGTTGGGGTCGGCGGAGTCCTTGTCGGCGTTGTCGGCCTTTTTCAGATCCGCCTTGAGGTCATCCCAGTTGTTGACCAGGAGCATGTTTTGGTTCACGAGCCACACGTTGCCGTTGTTGATGTCGTTCAGGACCACCACGTCGCGGTTCTTGCGGAACACAAACGCCGAGGCCCCGCCGGCCTTGGGGATGTCCACGAGGGTTCCGGAGCCGTCGCAGGCGCGGACGTATTTGTTGACACCGGACCAGGCGGCGTGGACGCACCCGCCCTGCACCACGGGCGCCACGGCCCGGCCTGTGGTGCCCAGGGGCACAAACTGCGCGGCGGAGCCGTCCAACGGCTGGCGGACAAGTCCGGTGGGTGTCTCCAGCGCCACGAAGCTGCCCTCTGCCGAGGGTTGTTGCAGCAACGAGTTGGCTGATTTCTCCACGGAAACCTGTTTGTCGCCGGGCAGGAACAATTTTCCTTCCGACGGCGAGAACGCCACGGGCTTGCCGCCGGCAACCGTGAGCTGGAGGTCCTTGAGCCCGGCCAGGCCGCTGACCGTCGCCTTGTTCTGGGAGGCGACCTTTCCGGCGTCGTTCATGACGGTGGTGACCAGCTGGCCGGCTCCGGCGTCGACGGTGTAAATGG
>JBAUMA010000533.1:0-1992 GCA_049578485.1 Specibacter sp. | reverse complement strand
CCGCCATGGTGGTGGCCACGTTGCTGTCCATGCTCATTGGTGAACTGGTGCCCAAGAACATGGCCATCGCCAAGTCCTTTGAGATTGGCAAGGCCGTGGCCCGCCCGCAACTGGTGTTCACCGCCGTCTTCAAGCCGGCAATCGTCGTCCTCAACGGCTTTTCGAACAAGGTGCTTAACCTTTTTGGCATGGAGGCGAAGGAGGAGATCTCCGGCGCCCGCTCACCGGCCGAATTGGCCTCCCTGGTGCGCCGCTCGGCCGCCATGGGCACCCTGGATGAAAGCACCGCACGGTTCGTGGCCCGCACGCTCAGCTTTGGTGAGCGCACGGCCGCCGACGTCATGACACCGCGCATGCGCGTGGAAACCATTGAATCCGAACAATCCGTGGCGGACATCATCGATGCCGCCCGGCGCACCGGCTACTCCCGCTTCCCCGTCATCGGCGATTCCCCGGACAACATCCTCGGAGTCGTGCACCTGAAAAAGGCTGTCTCCATCCCGTTCCGCAAACGTGCCGACATCCAGGCCGGCGCCATTATGACCGACGTCCTGCGCGTGCCCGAAACCGTCCACCTGGACGCACTGATCCTTGAACTGCGCGAAGGGAACTTGCAAATGGCCGTGGTCCAGGACGAATACGGCGGCACCGCCGGGGTCACCACCCTGGAAGACCTGGTGGAGGAAATCGTGGGGGAAGTCTCCGACGAACACGACAGGACCAAGCCGGGCATCCTGCAAAGCGCCGACGGCAACTGGTACTTCCCGGGCCTCATGCGCCCAGATGAGGTATCCGAACGCATTGGCCAGCTCACCGTGCCCGACGAGGCCGGCTACGAAACAGTGGGCGGCTTCATGATGGCCGAGCTGGGCCGCCTGGCCGTAGTGGGGGACGCCGTCCCCGTGGAAGGCGGCACCTTGGTGGTCGACCGGATGGAGAGGCACCGCATCGATCGGATCCGTTTCCTCCCCGCGCCCGACCCCGCTACCGGGGAAATCGACGTCGTGCCTGGCGAATCGGGCGATTCAACGGCTGGTGGTTCCAAATGAACCCCTGGGCTGGAATTGCCTGGCTAGTGGTGCTGCTGCTGGGCAACGCGTTCTTCGTGGCGGCCGAATTTGCCATCATGTCGGCGCGCCGCAGCCAGATTGAACCGCTGGCCGACGAAGGCTCCAAGCGTGCCAAAATCACGCTCGGCGCCATGGAGAATGTCTCCCTCATGCTGGCCTGTGCGCAACTGGGCATCACGGTGTGTTCGCTGTTGATCCTGAACGTCTCCGAACCGGCCATCCACCACCTGCTCGCCGAGCCAATGCATGCGCTGGGCCTTGGAGACAATATTGCCGCACCGGTTTCCTTTGTGGTGGCGCTGCTGATTGTGACTTTCCTGCACGTGACGTTTGGTGAGATGGTGCCCAAGAACATGAGCGTTTCTGCGGCGGACAAGGCGGCCCTGCTGCTGGCCCCGCCGCTGGTGCTGGTGGGCAAGCTGGTGCGCCCTGTCATTGTGGCGTTGAACTGGACCGCCAACCACATTGTGCGCCTGTTCCGCATTGAGCCGCAGGATGAGGTCTCCTCCTCCTTCACCTTGGAAGAGGTGCAGTCAATCGTGGCCGAGTCCACGCGCAGCGGCCTGGTGGATGACCAAACCGGGCTGATCAACGGCGCGCTGGAGTTCTCCACCCAAACGGCCAAGGGCATCATGGTGCCGTTGGATCAGGTGGTGACCCTTCCGGCGTCGGCCACTCCGGTGGACTTTGAGCACAAGGTTGGCAAGACGGGCTTCTCCCGCTTTGTCCTGACCGACGACGCCGGCACCATGCTGGGGTACCTGCACCTGAAGGACGTACTCCCCATCCCGGTGGCGCGCTACGAGATGCCCATCGGGGAGGCCCGCGTGCGATCCATGGTCAACCTGGCCCTGGATGAGGAGATCGAGGACGCGCTGGCCATCATGCAGCGCACCGGATCCCATGTGGCCCGGGTCATTGC
>JBAUMA010000532.1:0-1620 GCA_049578485.1 Specibacter sp. | reverse complement strand
GCAATGACCCGGTAGGAAACTTCGCGGGCCGGGCGGACACCCAGGAACGCCTCGGTGGCGATCATGAACGGGCGCAGGTACAGGGCCTCGCCGTCACCGGAGGGGATCCATCCCTGGTCCGCCTTGACCAGTTCGCGCAAGGAATCCAGGAACACCGCTTCGGGCAATTCGGGCAGTGCCAGGCGGCGCGCCGAAGCATTCAGGCGACGGGCGTTGGCCTCGGCCCGGAAGGTCCAAACCGAACCGTCAGCATGGCGGTACGCTTTCATGCCCTCGAAAATTTCCTGGCCGTAGTGCAGCACAGCCGCGGCCGGGTCCAGTGCGATGGGGCCGTACGGCTCAATGCGCGCGTTTGACCAGCCACCGTCACCGTTGGCGTCGACCTTGAAATCCACCACAGCCGTGTGATCCGTAAAGTAGTCACCAAAACCGGGGTTGGCCAGAATGGCGTCACGCTCCGCGGCGTCCTTCGGGTTCTGGTTGAGCTGCTGGGAAAAGGTCAGCTCGCTAGCTGTCTGGGTCATGCTTCCTCCACATGGTTGCGCCCCCTTGCCTGTGCCGGCATGGGACGGGGTTGGGTGCCAAGGTCTTTTGCGCACCGGTGATGGTGGTGCACCAAACCTTTCAGTTACGGTGCACTCACTCTATTGCTTAAGCGTACTCCTGCCCAATGGGCACGACGGCGTTACAGGGCCGCCGCGATTGCGTCACCGATGACGCTGGTCGGCCGTGGCTCCGCGGGGTTCCGGGTGGCGACGTCTGCCGCGACGGCTTCCTGGATTTTCCGTGCCGCTTTCGGATAGCCAACATGGTCCAGCAAGAGTGCGGCAGAGAGGATTGCCGCCGTCGGATCCGCCTTCTGCTGGCCTGCAATGTCAGGGGCCGAGCCGTGGACGGGCTCAAACATGGACGGTGCCGTGCGCTCCATGTTGATGTTCCCGGATGCTGCCAGGCCGATGCCGCCGGTGACGGCCGCGGCGAGGTCGGTGATGATGTCACCGAACAGGTTGTCGGTAACAATGACGTCAAAGCGGGCCGGGTCGGTGACCAGGAAAATCATGGCCGCGTCAACGTGCAGGTAGTCCACGGCAACTTCGGGGAAGTCCTTGGCCACGGCCTCGACAGTGCGCTTCCACAAGTGCCCTGCGTAGACCAACACATTGTGCTTGTGGACATAGGTTAACTTCTTGCGGGGGCGTTCGTTGGCACGGCGGAAGCCGTCGCGGACCAGGCGCTCCACGCCAAAGGCGGTGTTGACCGAAACCTCGGTGGCCACCTCGTTCGGCGTGCCCTTGCGCAGCACGCCGCCGTTGCCAACATACGGGCCCTCGGTGCCTTCGCGGACCACCACAAAGTCGATGGTGCCGGGATTGGCCAGCGGCGAGGCGACGCCGTCGTACAGGAAGGAGGGGCGCAGGTTCACATAGTGGTCCAGGCTGAAGCGCAGCTTGAGCAGCATCTCGCGCTCGATCAGCCCGGAGGGGATGCTGGTGTCGCCGGGGGCAGCGCCCACCGCGCCAAAGAGGATGGCGTCGTGCCCGCGCAGGGCCTCGATGGTGGTGTCAGGCAGGGTTTCCCCCGTGGCCAGCCAGTGCTCGGCACCCAGGGCGTAGTCGGTCA
>JBAUMA010000531.1:0-5094 GCA_049578485.1 Specibacter sp. | reverse complement strand
CCACCCGACTTCACTTTGTTTGTTACTTGTGTCACTTCACTTCAATCTTCTTGACCGAGCTGTCGTTGGCGACCTTGTCGGTAATTGCCTGCAGCGCCTTGGTGAGGCCGGCGGCGTCGAGCTTGTTGTCGAGGAAGGAGTTCCACGGAACCAGCATGTCGCCGTTCATGCCGTAGAGGTCGATGAAGTTCCAGGTGAAGATGTCTGCCTTGGCGCCGTCCAGCATGGTGGTCTGGGAAACCAGTGCGGTGGAACCGAAGCCGTCGGCCGGGACGGTGCCCTTGACGACGGTGGGGGCCAGCTTGGTCTTGGCGAAGTTGGTGGCAGCTTCCTTGGAGAGCATGGTGCGCAGCAGTTCCTTGCCCGCGGCCACGTTGACGGCCTTGGACGGGACAATGAAGGGCTCGCCGGCTGCGGAGTGCAGGCCGGTCTGGGCCATCTTCGGGCTGGCGGAAACGACCGGCACGGGAGTACCTGTCATCTTGAAGTCAGCCTTGGTCTGGTCCTTCATCTCATTTTCAATCCAGGAACCGGACGGGTACAGCAGTGCGTCCTGGTTGTTGCTCCACTGGGCCTGTGCGGCCGTGAACTGCGTTCCGGAACCGCCGGGCTTGATGTAGCCGGCCTTGATGATCTTCTCGAGGGCACCAAATACGGACTGGATGGCCGGAGCGGACCAAGCGTTGGGCTTGAGGTTTTCCAGGTCGAGGCGGACCTGGTCGCCGCCTTCCTTGATTGCGGACGCAATGGCCATTTCCTGGTAGTACGTGGCAGCTTCCTTGCCCCAGAGGAACAGGTACTTGTTCTGCTTCTTGGCCTCGGCACCCAGTGCCAGGGCCTCGTCCCAGGTGGTGGGAACCTTCCAGCTGTTGGCATCGAACAGGCTCTTGGAGTACCACATGGCGTAAACCGTCAACACGTAGTTGATGGCGGCAACCTTGCCGGCGAAGGTGCCCGGTGCCAGAACGCCGGCGTAGAGGGTGTCGGCAATCTTGGTGCCTTCGAGGTTGTTCGCCTCGGTGACGGAGGTGAGGTCTTCGAGCTGGTCCAGGATGGTGCTGAAGCCGATGGACTTGGCGCCGGAGTTGTCGATCAAATCCGGCGGGTTGCCACCGACGAAGCGCGGCTGCATCTCCGTTGCAATGTCGGTGGAGGGGCTGATCTTCACGTCAATACCCGGGAAGTTCTTCTTCAGGATGGCGCCGGCGAAGTCGACGTAGTCGATGCCGTAGCCGCCCTTGAAGATGACGGCGTCAAGTGCGCCGGTCTTGGCAAGACCGAAGGGGTTCGTTGCGGACGTCTCGCCGGCGGCGGCGCTCGACGGGGCGGAGGAGCCGCCACCCGCACAGGAAGCCAGGGCGCCGCCCAGGGGAACGAGCACAGCGGTGGCAAGTGCACCGCGGAGGAAACCGCGACGCTGCAGAGGCTTGTTCAAAATAGTCATTCTATGTACTGCCTTCCATTGATGGTACGAACGCTAAAAGGTACTGCTTTGTACTTTTTGTACGATGTTGCTCTCATGCGGCTGACTTCATTCGTAACGGCTGACGTCAACTTCCATGTTGTTGCCTTTCACGCCTCACGCCTGAGGCGGCCAACATAGTGGCCTACCAGTGCGGTATTGTGCTCGTCCCCGCCCGGGATATTTGCGGAAATATAGATGGGCGGTTTCTTCCCCGCTCGGACCAGGCATTGGACGGTCTCAATGGTCAGCAGCTGCGCAATGAACGCCGCCGTGATCGATGACACCGCACCAACACCCCCTCCGCCGGAAACTTCCAGGGTCGTATCACCAAAAGGCGCCCTGTTATCGATAACAATATCTGCAATCTCACTGAGACGCATCCCACAAGGGTGTTTTGTTTCGACAGAATTTGTGTGCTCGAGGCTGGTGACGGCAACCACCTTGTGGCCGCGCTCCTTGGCAAGCAATGCCAGGCCGACAATGGAGCCATTCACGCCGGAGTTCGACGCAATGATGAATATGTCGCGCGGATCCACCAAGGAAAGGTCAAAAAGCTCCTGCGCAACACCGCTTTCACGTTCCAGGACCGAGCCGTCCAGCGAGTCCAGGACGCCAACCTCACGGTTGCCGTGCAGCACCAGGTCGCGCAGGGCGATCTTGCTGGTGGGGATCAGCCCCCCGGCGCGGCCGGCGATCTCCATGGCAAACGCCTCGGAATGGCCAGTTCCGAAGGCCTGGATCACGCCACCGTTGTTCAATGCGTCAGCCAGGGCGTTCGCGGCCTCGTCAAGGCCGCCGTCGTTGGCCCACAAGGTCAGTGCGTCCAACCGGGAGGAAACCTCCCGGCTGAAGTCGGTGATGGAGTCAGACATGGTTGCGGCTCCTTTCGGCGGCGCGTTGCCCGCGGAGGTTGCCCAGTTCCTGGCGTGCGGCCCGGGTGGGGCGGCGGTGCGGGGAGACGGCCATGGCCGACGAGGCCAGCTTAGAGGTGGTCTGGGAGAAGTTCACCTGGGCCACCAACAGGTAGATCATGTCAAGGACGAGCAGCTGCACATGCTTGGCCGAGAGGTCGTCCGGCTGCAGGAACTGCTCGTGGACCGAGGTGATGATGGCGGCATCGGCCCCTTCCGCCAGCGGCGAGCCGGGATTGTTGCTCAAGGCCACCGTCAAGGCGCCGGCCTCCCCTGCCTCGCGGAGCATCTGGATGGTCTCCTCGGTGCGCCCGGTGTTGGAAATGCCGATGGCCACGGAGTTGGAGTCCTGGATGGCGGCGCTGGTCAGGCCGGCGTGGACCTCGGACCAGTGATGGGCATTGATGCCGATCCGGTACAGGCGAGACTGCAGTTCCTTGGCCATGACGGCGCTGCCGCCAATGCCGTAGATGTCCACATGGTTGCTCATGGCGATGCGGCGGGCGATCTTGTTCATGAGCGCCAGGTCCATGACGGCGGCCGTTTCCTCGAGGGAGCGGGTATGCGCGTTGACCAGGGTGCTCAGGACGTCGCGGGCGGTGTCGTCGGGGCCGAAGGCGCGGCCGATGTCCGCCTTCCAGGACTCGCGGGCGTCGCTGCGACCCAGGTCCGAGGCGATGCTCACGCGGAACGGCACGTAGCCGGCGTAGCCGAGCAGCCGGCAAAAGCGGGTCACCGTGGCGGGGGACGTTTTGGTCTGCTCCGCCAGCTCCATGATGGACAGTTCCAGCGGCGCCTGCGGGTTCCCCAAAAGGTACGTGCCAATCTTGGCCATGGCGGCCGGCATATCAGGTAGTTTTGCCTGAATGCGGTTCACGACGCCGGCAGCGTTCACCGCTGCGGGGGAGGGCGTGAACATTGACATGTGAAAATCCGTTTCTTTTGGGCGACTGCTAACTGAAAACTATTATCACTACCCGTGTAAGTCAAGTCACATCAAAGACACAGATTGGTAACGATGCTTAATTACCTTGCAATTGACGCCGGCGGAACGTCCACCCGGGCCGTCCACTTGGCCGGCTCGGGGCAGTGCCTCGGCTACGGTGTTGCAGGCGGTGGGAACCCGGTATCCCGCGGTTTTGAGGGTGCCATGGCCGCCCTGCTGAAGGCATCTTCGGCAGCCCTGGGGGGCACCCCCACACCGTTCCATTCACTGACCCTGGCAATGGCCGGCGCCTCCCTCGAACTGCCCACCCATTTGTTTGCCGACGGCTTCGTTTCACTGGGGCTCACCCACAATGTGCTGATTGAATCTGACTTATTGGCCACGTTTTACTCCGGCACCCATCATGATGATGGTTGTGCCCTGATAGCCGGCACCGGGGCGGTTGCCGCCCGCGTGGCCGGCAGCAGGCTCGCCGCGGTGGCCGACGGCACGGGATGGCTGCTCGGGGACAACGGGGCCGGTTTTTGGCTGGGCCGGGAGGTGGTGCGGGCCGTTGCGGCCGCCCTTGACGGACGCGGACCGGCGACTGAGCTGACGGCCCTGGTCCTCCGGGAGCTGGGGATCACCTTGGACCCGTCAGTGCGCACCGCTGGGCGAGTGGCAGCACAGCAGCAGCTGATTGTGAAGATCTACGCGTTGGCACCCATTGAGCTCGCACGGTTCGCACCACTGGCTTTCGCTTCGAGAGATGACACGGTGTCCCGGGGCATCATCGATCGCGCCGCGAAACTGCTGGCCGGAACCCTGGCGGCCGTCACCGACGGCACGATGGGCGGCCCGCTCGTCTTTGGCGGGAGCGTGTTGACCAAGGGCGGCGCGGTGGCCGCTGCCGTCATGGGCCACCTGTCGGGGGCGGCCGGGGCCGACGCGCCGATCCTGGTGGAGGACGGCGTGGTGGGGGCTGCCGTACTGGCCCTGAAACGCAATGGCGTTCGGGTGGATGGGGCAGTGTTTGCCCGGATCACCGCCAGCCTGGCGGCACTGCGTGGCTAGTGTGGCCCGACGCGAAAATGCCGCCGCTTGCGCCAATTGCCGCAACTAGAGCGGCGGCATTATGCGCGAGCGGCGGCAGGAGTGCCGCCAGCCGGTTTAGCGCTCCGCGGTGTCGCCGTCGTCGGGCTTGGCGGCAGCAGCGGCGTCGGCCTCGGCATCAGTGATGGCCTTGTCCTTGGCGGCCGCGGCAACCTCGGTGGCTTTCCTGGCGGCGATCAGGCGATCCGAGGACTTGCGGTTCACGCCGGAGCCCTCGCTGAGGTAGTCAGGGTTTTCCTTGTGGCCCATGACGAGCAGCGAGGCCACCAGCAGGGATGCAATGAAGGCAATGCCGAAGGCGATCGCCCCGAGATCCCAGCGCAGGCCATGGATGGTGCCGCCGGCGGAAACCACCATGGTCACGAGGCCGGCAACGGCGCCGAGGGCAACGGAAAAGCCGAGGGGGAACTTGATGGAGTTGTTCGACTTCGGGTCCTGAGACTCTGCATTGCCCATGGTTAAGTCCTTTTGCTTGGTTGTCACCGGCTCACCCGGCAAGTTCTACGCAAAGTAGAATATTTGAGTCCAGTTTACTTTCCTTTTGGCGTCCGGGCGTCATGGCGCAGTGTGAGGGCCGACAACAGCCACAGGGCGCCGGTCATCAGGGCCCCTCCCCCGCTCACGCCAAGCAGGGCATGCGGGCCCGCGGTGGTGAAGAACGGCAGCAGCAGGCCGGTGCC
>JBAUMA010000530.1:0-4854 GCA_049578485.1 Specibacter sp. | reverse complement strand
AGCACCGGGCCCGGTGCCGCTCCGGTTCGTGCCTGCCTCGATACGAGCACTCCCGACTGGGCCTTTTCTGCGTCGGTGGCCGGGCGGATCTGGCCGCGCTCGGGCACAAAGGTGATCGAGTCGTCGGGCGTTTCCGGGGCGTTGACGAAGGACCTGAACCGGAGCAGCCGCTCGGGGTCGGCCAGCGTGGCGGCCCACTCGTCCTGGTAGTTCTCCACGTGGGAGGCCATGGCCTCCTCCAGCTCCGCGGCGATGCCCAGGGAGTCGTGGACCACCACGTCCTGAATATGGGCCAGGCCGCCGTCGAGCTCCTCCTGCCAGCGGGCCGTGCGCTGCAGGCGGTCGGCCGTGCGGATGTAGTACATCAGGTAGCGGTCGATGTAGCTGATGAGGGTGGCGTCGTCGAGGTCCTTGGCCAGCAGCTGCGCGTGGGCGGGGGTGGCCCCGCCGTTGCCGCCAACGTACAGGTTCCAGCCGTCGGCGGTGCCGATGACGCCCACGTCCTTGCCGCGGGCCTCGGCGCATTCCCGAGCACAGCCGGAGACGCCGAGCTTGATCTTGTGCGGGCTGCGCAGGCCCCTGTACCGCAGTTCCAAGTTGATGGCCATGGCCACGGAGTCCTGCACGCCAAAGCGGCACCAGGTGGAGCCGACGCAGGATTTCACGGTCCGCAGCGACTTCCCGTAGGCCTGCCCGGACTCCATGCCGGCGTCGATCAGGATCTTCCAAATCTGCGGCAGCTGCTCCAGCCGGGCGCCGAAGAGGTCGATGCGCTGGCCGCCGGTGATCTTCGTATACAGGCCGAAGTCCTGGGCCACCTGGGCTATCACCGCCAGCTTGTCCGGGGTGATCTCCCCGCCTGGGATGCGCGGGACCACCGAGTAGCTGCCGTCCTTTTGCATGTTGGCCAGGGCGCGGTCGTTGGTGTCCTGCAGGGTGCCGCGGCCCTCATCCAGCACGTAGGCGCTGTTCTGGCTGGCCAGGATGTTGGCCACTGTGGGCTTGCAGATGTCGCAGCCCCGGCCCGCCTTCGCCGTGTCATCGACGCCGAAGCGGGCCAGGATCTCGGGGAAGCTCGTCAGCTCGAGGGCACGGACGGCTTCAAAAAGCTCCGGGCGGGACATGGCGAAGTGTTCGCACAACGCCTTGGACACGTCAATCCCGGACTTGGCGAGTTCCCCTTCCATGAGCTTCTTCAGCAGCGGCACACAGGAACCACACTGGGTGCCCGCCCTGGTGCAGGCCTTCAGGCCCGGCAGCTCCCGGACGGGATCCGCGCCCTCGCAGCTGCCGCAGCCGTTGACGGCGTCGCGGACGCTTCCGGCGGAGACGTTATTGCAGGAGCACAGGATGGCGTCGTCCGGAAGTTCGACGGCGGGTGCGTCACCTCTGCCGGCTGCCGAGAGGAACGCGCCGGGTTCGGCCGGCAATTGACGGCCCAGCAGCGGGCGCAGGCTGGTGTACGGGGTGGCGTCCCCGACAAAAATGCCGCCCAGCAGGGTCTTGGCGTCCGGGCTCGTGACGATCTTTTGGTAGACGCCCCGGGCAGGATCGGCGTAGACCACCTCCAAGCTGTCCTCGGTGCGGGCAAACGCGTCGCCAAAGCTGGCCACGTCGACGCCGGAGAGCTTGAGCTTGGTAGCCGTGTCGAAGCCGGGGAACGTGGCAGAGCCGCCGTGCAGCCTGTCCGCGACGATCTCGGCCATCGTGTTGGCGGGGGCCACCAGGCCCATGCACAGGCCCTCAAAGTTGGCGACCTCGCCAATGGCCCAAACGCCCGGGACAGTGGTGGCGCAGCCGTCGGAGATGACCACCCCGCCGCGGGGTCCCAGTTCAAATCCGTGGTGGGCCCCGCCGTCCGCGCCCCGGGCCAATTCGTCGCGGGGGCGGATGCCGACGGCGGCCACCACCAGGTCGGCTTCCACCACGGCGCCGTCGGCCATGAGCACCCCGGTGACCTGGCCGGCGTCGTCCGCCTGGATGGCAGCCGGGTACACGCCCGCCGCTGCGGCCATGCCCTTGGCGGCGACGAGCCGTCCCAGCGCCTGGCCGGCGCCCTCGTCAAGCTGGGCGTTCATGAGCCACTTGCCGCCGTTGATGACCACCGCGGAGGCTCCGAGGGTGATGAGCCCGGCGGCGGCCTCCAGCCCCAACAGGCCGCCGCCGATCACTGCCGTTTTGACGGTACGGCCCAGCTTTTCGCCCAGCACGGCCAGCTGTTCATTGAGGGTCCGGACGTCCTCGAGGGTGCGGTAGACATGCGTGTATTCCGCTCCGGGGATGGACAGCCTGGCGGCGTCGGATCCGGTGGCCAGCACGAGTTCGTCGTAAGGGTAGTGGGTCAGTTCGCCGTCGGCCATGGTCTGGACGGTGCGGTTTTCCGGATCGATGCCCGCCACTTCGGCCCCGCGGACCAGGGTGACGGCGTCGTGCTCCCACAGGGCAGGATCGCCGAGAGCCAGGTCCGTGCCGACGTCCGTCAACGCCCGGCTCAGCGCCACCCTGTCGTAGGGGGCGTGCTCCTCCTCGGTGAGCAACGTCAGCTGCCAGCCGGAGAGCCCGCGGGCGTGCATGGCCTCGGCAAAGCGGTGCGCCGCGGGCCCTCCGCCGACCACCACTATCCGGCGGTCCCCCGTGGTGCCGTCCTGGGGAATGCTGTCCTTGTTGCGTGCCTGGTTCATGCCGTGGCCTTTCACTCGGTTGGCCTCATGCCGGCACCAACGTGTGATCCAAGCCTAGAAACACGGCATTGCCCCGTCGTTTCGCTTGTGTAACGGAGAGTTAACGTCCGCCTCCCGGCCTCCCGGGGACTGCCGTGAAACGGGATTTACCTGCCGGACACATCAGGTGGCGGCGGGGGAAACATGGCATCCCTAGCGTGTGAAGCACGGAGTTTGGCCTCAAGACTAAGGAATCGTCATGGAAATGCTCATGGAAAAGCCGGGCACCACCCACCGCGGATCGGGGACGGCTCCCGGGTGGTTCCGGGTCTGCCGGCTGTCAGATCTGGCCGATTCCTGGGGGGAGGCCGCGCTCGTTGACGGCCGCCAGGTGGCCTTGTTCCGGGTTGGCCCCAATGATGTCTTCGCCGTCTCCCAGGCGGACCCGGCCACCCGGGCGCACGTCATGGCCCGGGGGCTGGTGGGCACGCGGGGACGCACCCACACCATCGCCTCTCCCCTCCACAAGGAGGTGTACAGCCTGGCGACGGGCGAGTGCTTTGGGCGCCCCGAACTGCACCTTGGCACCTATCCGGTGCGCGTGGTGGACGGTGCGGTGGAGGTGGCCCTGTAACTGGCCCTCTTAGTGGCCCGTCACTGGCCCAGCGCCGCCTTGACGCCCGCGGCGACTGCGGCCAACGCGCGTCGTGATTCGTCCCGGGCAGCGCCCATCCCCGCATGGTCCGCCACGGGCACAATGACCTCCAGATAGCACTTGAGCTTTGGTTCGGTGCCGCTGGGGCGCACGATGACCCGGGTGCCGTTTTCCGTTAGGTACAGCAGGCCGTCGGTGGCCGGCAACTCGGGGGTGCCCACGGCGAGGTCCGTGAATTCGGACACGGCCGAGCCGTCAAAGGATTCCGGCGGACGGCCGCGCAGGGTGGCCATCATGGTGGTGATCTCTCCCAGGTCCTGCACCCGGATGCTGATCTGGTCGCTGGAGTGCAGCCCGTGTGCCAAGGCGAGGTCATCCAATACGTCAAACAAGGTGCGGCCCTGGGCCTTGAGGGCGGCGGCCATCTCGGCGATGAGCAGCCCGGCGGACATGCCGTCCTTGTCCCTGACCACCTCGGGGGCCACGCAGTAGCCCAGTGCCTCCTCATAGCCGTACGTCAGCCCGGGCACACGCGAAATCCACTTGAAACCCGTCAGCGTCTGCACATGGCCAAAGCCGGCGGCCGAGGCGATGCGGGCCAGCAGTCGCGAGGACACGATCGAGTTGGCAAACACCGGTTCCGCCGCGCGCCGTGAGCGAGCTGCACCCGCGCCGGCGCTACCGCCGCGGGCCGCCACATGGGCCCCGAGAAGGGCGCCCACCTCGTCGCCGTGGAACTTGTGCCACAGCCCGGTGCCGGGGTGCCGGGCACCCACGGCCGCCCTGTCGGCGTCGGGATCGTTGGCCAGCACGACGTCGGCCCCCACCGTCTCGGCCAAGGCGAACGCCAGGTCCATGGCACCGGGTTCCTCCGGGTTGGGGAACGCGACGGTGGGGAAATCGGGGTCGGGGGCGGACTGTTCGGCCACGGCGTGGATGTCCGTGAATCCGGCGTTGCGGAGCACCTTGGTAGCCGTCTCGCCGCCCACGCCGTGCATGGAAGTGTGCACGATCCTCAGTTCGCGGTCCGGGAAGGTGTCCGTGTCGGTCAGGGCACCGACCGCCTGGATGTAGGCGTCCACGAAATCCTCGCCCAACACGGTCCAGCCGCCTTCGGCCAGCGAGATATTGGAGGTGTCGCCGGCTTCCGCCGTGGCCGAGACGGCCTCAATATGCGCGGCAATGCCGGCGTCGTGCGGGGCCACGATCTGCACGCCGCGCGCCGACGCTGCCACGGCCCGCCCGCCCAGGTAGACCTTGTAGCCGTTGTCCTTGGGCGGGTTGTGGCTGGCCGTGACCATCACCCCCGCCTCGCAGTCAAGGGCGCGCACGGCAAACGCCAGCACGGGGGTGGGCAGCGCGGCAGGCAGCAGGAACGTCTCTATCCCGGCGGCGGCAAAGATGGCTGCGGTCTCCCTGGCAAAGTCCGCCGAGTTGTGGCGGGCGTCAAAGCCGACCACCGCGCGCGGCGTGTATCCGGCGGCAGGCGCCGCGGGGGAGCCGGGCTGGGAGGGGGCTCCGGCGTCGTCCGCCCGGGCC
>JBAUMA010000529.1:0-3752 GCA_049578485.1 Specibacter sp. | reverse complement strand
CCGGCGTGTCCACATTGCGGTTGAGGTCAAGCTCGACGACCTCCAAGGTGTCCCCATAGGACCGGAGCATCATCTCCAAGCCCCGGAGCACAATTTCATAGTCATCTACCAGTGCAACGCGAAGGCTCTCCATTCCCCCACTATAGGGCAGGACATTTCACCCCTAGGGGTGAAGAAGTTAACCCCCTCCCGGAAATAGGATTCGGGGATGAATCCAATCCAAACCAGGAACGGCATCACGCCGGAGGACGGCGACTTGGGCCAAGCGACTGTTCGAGAACTAATCGTGCAGCTGGCCTTGGTCGAGGACGAGCACAGAAACACCGCCATCCCCGGACAGCTCGCAGCCCTTGCCCGGCGCGAACATGCCATAGTCGCGGCCCTGCACCGACACGGGCTCGCGTTCAAAGTCCCGTGCAGCCCAAACGCTTCGGCGCCAAGACCAGTCCCCTGCCGCCCTGACGTCGAGGCGGCCCAAGAATGAGTACCGCGACAGTGGGAGCCGCAGGATCCGATTCCATAACGCTTGGAACCGGAACCGAGCGGTTGGTGCTGCAGTTCCTGGGGCTGGCCGACGCCATCTCGCGCCGCTACCACGCGGCGGGCTGCGAAGCCGCGGACCTGCAACAGGTGGCCCGGCTCGGACTCGTGAAGTCCGCAATCCGGTATCGCGAGTCGAGCGGGCACGACTTCGTGGCCTTTGCCGTACCGACAATCACCGGGGAGCTCAAGCGATATCTTCGGGACCAATCCTGGATGGTTAGGCCTCCGCGACCCATTCAGGAGGCACGACTCAAGATCAGGCACGTCCGTCCCGAACTCACCCAGCGGCTGGGGCGTGATCCATCCCCTGCAGATCTTGGTGCTGCGGTCGGCCTTTCGGTCACGGAGGCTGGCCAGGCCCTGCTCGCTGAGACGGCCATGGTCGCCCAACAGATCGACCACTGTGACCCGTCGATGCTGCAAGAGAGCAGAAGTCCCGGCGTCGTCCTGGCCGAAGAGGACCCGGGTTACAAGCGCATTGAACAAGAACAATCCCTGGAAGCGGCCCTCTTTGACGTGGGCGAAACGGAGAGGCGGCTGCTCCATCTGCGCTTTGTCCAGGAGCTGTCGCAGGAGCAAATCGCCCAGGATTTCGGTGTCAGCCAAATGCAGATTTCCCGATTGCTCAAGCAGTTGCTCGAACGGCTCGGACGCCGTCTAACCGAGTCCCAGGAAATATCGAGCGGAACCGGATAACGTCCGCAACGGCCCCGCCGCGCGTCCCTTGTCAAGGACACAGGGCGGGGCCGTCTCGTCAGGTGGTGTCAGGCGCGACGGCGCACAACTGCCCCATAGACGCCCAAGACGACGAGGGATCCCACGATTGCGACGAGCCACGTCTGCAGGCTCCAGAAGTTCTCAAGCCCGACGCCGAAAATCGCGCCTCCGATCCATCCGCCGAGCAAGGCTCCCACGACCCCCAGGAGCATGGTTATCAGGATGCCGCCGTTTTGACGCCCGGGGAGGATTGCTTTGGCGATCGCACCAACGATCAGTCCCAGCACGAGGAACGCTATGAAACTCATGTACTTACTCCTTCATAATTCGGCTTTTCAGCTCGAGGGTGGACGGGCCGAAGGACCCGCCCGATTGCGCACGGCCGGATTCAGCGCCCGGTGACGTCCTTGGCTGCATCCTTGACGTGCTCGCCAGCCTGCTTGATACCAGCCTTGGCCTGGTCCGCCTTGCCCTCCGCCTCAAGGCCCTGGTCATCCGTGGCAGCACCAACATGCTCCTTGGCCTTGCCCTTGAGTTCTTCGGCCTTGTTCGCGAACTTGTCTGCGATACCCATAGTTGTCTCCTTCAGGGAACGATGAAGCGTGACGGACCGATGGCCCATTCGACTTCGTTTTTTCACGGGCTGCGCGGCAGGGGCGCCTCGAGCCTCATCCTCAACAATTCCCACCAACTGGTGTGTTCAAACATCCAGGACCGTCCAAGACCAGGCCCCGCAAGCCGGTGTGCGGCAAGCAATGCCTCCGACACCTTGTCGGCGCTCACGGGCTAGGCTGTGGTCATGGATCAAACGCTGCCCACTCCTGCCGTAGAGGCAGCCAAGAAAACAGTCCTGAGAACTGCCGTCGCGGCAGCAGCTCTTCAAGGCACCGTGATAACCGGACTCGTTGTCTGGGATGCGATCAAACGCAGGTCCAGGTCCAAACGAACCGGTTTCCCCCACCCTGGCATTTTTCACAGCAGTATCGCCGAGTCGAATATCACGCTGTACACCTACGGGGCTGACTTGTACGCCGACATGCTCGAGTCGATCCGCGGTGCCAAGAAACAGATCTTTATCGAAACATTCATTTGGAAAAACGATGAAACCGGGCAGCAGTTCAAGGACGCACTAAACCAGGCTGCTGAGCGCGGCGTGGAGGTTTACGTTATCTATGACGTCTTTGCCAATCTCGTCGTTCCTGGCTCGTTCTTCAAATTCCATCCGGCCATCCACGTCTATCGGTTCCCGATGTTTCGTCCGTCCCTGCTGCTGGGCACCATCCGCTCCACAGGCTTGGATCACCGCAAGTTGCTGATTGTTGACGACGAAACCGCTTATGTGGGCGGCTACAACATTGGCTCGCTCTACGCCACCCAGTGGCGCGATACCCACCTCCGTGTCACCGGGACATCCGCATGGGATATCCGCAACGCGTTCGCCTTGGTTTGGAATCGTCAGTTTGCGGGCCGAAATCCGAAAATCGCCCATACGAGTCCCGAGAGCTGGGATTCCAGAATTCGAGCAATCAACAATATCCCGGCAAGCCTTGTCTACCCGATCCGAGGAATTTATCTCGATGCGATCGGCCGGGCCGAGAAACACATATACATCACGATGGCCTATTTCATTCCTGACCAGCAGATCCTCAGGGCCCTGCTTGAAGCCAGCGAACGCGGCGTGGATGTGCGTGTCATCCTGCCCCGGGATTCCAACCATGTCCTTTCCGACTGGCTGTCCCGCGGTTTCTACAGGTCCCTGTTGGACGCCGGTGTCCGGATTCTGCTGTACCGCAACGCCATGATCCACGCGAAAACTGCGACCATCGACGGCCAGTGGTCAACCATTGGCACGGCAAATATTGACCGCCTGAGCTTGACGGGAAATTACGAAACCAATCTCGAAATCCATGACGAGAGTTTTGCGGCCAACATGGAAGAGGTATTTGGCGTTGACAGTCGCAACAGTCACGAACTGACGTTGGCGGAATGGGGTGCCCGGCCGTGGGTGGCACGATTCAGTGAATCCGTCATCGTCCCATTGCGCCCGTTCCTCTAGGGATAGAGGCCTCGCTGGGCCCCCGGGGCCACCTTTCCAACGCATGGAGATACGGAGAACTGACTACTCAAGAGTAGATGCCCGATGGCCCTAGTCAGTGGATGACGGTTGTGTTTCGATGGAGTGAACGGCTCCCGGGTCAAAAAACCGGGGACCCGAATCATGAGGACAAGACATGGCTGCGATCCCAGGGCACCGCGTGGTGGTATTCATTCAGGAGAACAAGACCACCGACTTCTACTTCCCCACGATGGCGGCCTGGGGCGCCGCCGTCGCCAACCACGGCAAGCTGCTGGACGCGCCACCGAACTTTGACCAGCCGCATGACCGGAACGCGTGGGTACACTTCGCCATGGGCGACTACCCAGCCCTGGACGCGCAGGTCAACAACGACTCCGTCATCCCTTTCTATAGTTGGCTGGCCAAGCAATTCACC
>JBAUMA010000528.1:0-7104 GCA_049578485.1 Specibacter sp. | reverse complement strand
GCGCCCGTCCGGGGCGCCGCCCACCAGTCTCTGGTGTTGCCTACTGCGAACCGGCGGATGCGATGGCGCTCTGCATGTCCTTCAAGGCCTGGTCAACGGTTTTGTCGCCCTTGATGGCCGAGAAACTGTTTTGCTGGATGGCCAGCGTGACCGCAGGGTAGAACGGTGTGACGGGGCGCGGCACGGCATTCTTGATGGAAGTCAGCAGCACGGGCAGGTACGGCAGCTGCTTGACCAGATCGGCGTCGGAGTAGAGGGCTTCACGAACGGGAGCCAGTGAGCCCTGCGTGGCGTAGAACTTCTCTGTTTCCTCGCTGGTCATGAACGCCAGGAAGTCCTTGGCTGTGGCCTTGTACTTGGAGTAGACGTTGACGGCGAGGTTATGGCCGCCCAGTGAGGAGGATCCGGGGCCGGTCTTGCCGGGGAGGGGAGCAATGCCAAAGGTGTTCTTCACTGTGGAGGAGCCGTCGGTCTTGGCCAGGTTGTAAACGTAGGGCCAGTTGCGCAGGAACAGGAGCTTGCCTGACTCGAAGGACTGGCGGCCCTGCTCTTCCTGGTACGTGATGCCCTGCTTCGGGATGTTGCCGTCCTTGTAAGCCTGGACCAGGTTGGTCAGCCCTGCGGTTGCCTCCGGGGTGTTGACGGTCGGCTTTCCGTCCTTGTCCACCAGGGTGCCGCCGGCCGTGTTGATGGCTTCGGCGACGTTCACCGTCAGGCCCTCATACTGGGCAAACTGGCCCGCATAGCAGTCGATGCCCTTGGCCTTGGCGACGGGGCACATGGCCATCATCTCGTCCCACGTGGTGGGCGGCTTGGCAACCAGGTCCTTGCGGTAATAGAGGATGCCGCCGTCCGAGGTCTGCGGGGCGGCGTACAGGGTGTTCTTGTAGGTGGCCGTTGCAACCGTGGCCGGGAGGAAGCCGGTGGTGTCGAAGGCCATCTTGTCCTTCAACGGCTGGAGCCAGCCCTTGGCAGCGAATTCCGCCGTCCAGACAACGTCAACATCGACGACGTCGTAACCGGCGGTCTTGGCCTGGAAGTTCTTGACCAGGTCATCGTGCTGCTGGTCCGCCTGGTCCGACTGCTCCTTGAAGGTTACTTTTTCATTGGGGTGGGCGGCGTTCCACTTGTCCACGAGCGGGCGGACGACGTTGGAGTTGTCCTTGCCTTGGACGTAGGTGATGGGGCCGCGTGCGTCGAGGTTGTTGGCCGCGTCGCCACCCCCGCCACTGCCGCCTCCGGTCCCACCGCTGCAGGCTGCCAAAGTCATGGCCAGCACGGACACAATGGCCAGGGGCGCAAATTTCTTTGAGTGTCGCATTCCACGTTCTTTCTCATCAGTGAAAAATGTGTAAAAGGTTAGGGGTGGAGCGCCTGGGAACGCGCCACCACCGAAGTGATGTGGATCACTCTATGAAACGGATGCGGTTAAATGCAAGCGCTTACGCAAGATCGTGACCATTTCATTACCAAAAGCGGTTTGTGACGTATTTTCACGCGTCGGAAATCCGGCACCACCGGCCGCCGGACACCTTGAACGCAAAGAAAGGTGGGGTGCGCCCGGTCCTCCGGATGCACCCCACCTTTCGGCAGTGTTGTTGGTTGCTACTTGTCGTGCTTGAAAATTCCGGCGATCTTGGCGCCAAGGCCCTTGGCGCTCCCCACGGCATCTTCGGCGAAGTGCTTGACGTTTTCGGCGGCGTCTTCGGCAAAATCCTTGACGTTCTCCACCGCGTCCTCGGCGAAGTCCTTGATGTTTTCTCCCGCATCGCCGGCAAATTCCTTGGCCTTTCCGGCGGCATCACCGGCAATATCCTTGGCTTTTTCCGCGGCGTCGGCGGCGGCATCCTTCGCCTTGGCGGCGGCTTCAGCTGCGGCATCCTTCGCCTTGTTTACTGCGTCAGCTCCGGCGTCAGCGGCCTGTCCTGCATTGCTTTCAGTCATGTTCGTCTCCTTCGGTCTCAAACGCGAACCCCCAGGCTGCGTGCACCCAAAGGTGATTACGGTTACAGGCTAGCGGACTCTTTCGGCTTTGGTGAACCGTGACCGGGCACCGGAACCAATACTGACCAGCACGGGCACCTCAACGCCGAGCAGCGCGTCCAGGGCGTCCACCAGTGCTCCGACATCGCCCGCCACCAGGTGCGGGGCAACGCCCTGGCGCGGCAGCACCCGGATCCGCACCGAGGCCTGGCGGCGAAACTCGTAACTCGTCACCGAGACGCCGAGCAGGTCCGCACGTTCAAGCAGTGCCGATTTGAGTGCCTGCTCGGCCACGGCAGTGCTAAGGACCACCTTGCCGGCCGTGGCGTCGCCGTCGTCACCTGCCTTGTCAAACAAGATGCTGGTGCGGCCCTTGCCCTGGTTGCCGATCCACGTGATCGAAAAGACCACCAGAAGCAGCAAGGCTCCCGCCACGATCAGCCAAATCCAGCTTCCGGCGTCGGCTCCCATGTGTGTTTGCGCGCCCTGCCCAATCAACCACTGCACCTGGCGTGCGGAATAGTCCTGCCACCAGGCTGCGGCCGCCGGAAATGCCGCCAGTGCCGCCAAGGCGGCCCCCAGCGCCATGAAAAGCAGCCCAATGAGCGCCAGCAGGAACCGGTTCATGCCCCGGGGTGTGCCGTTCATACGCCAATCACCCCCGAAGCCGAAAGATGGACCTTCACCGACGGGGCAGGATCCAGGGACATGGCAGTGAGCTCGTCCTCCACGGCGGCTTGGATCAAAGACTCCTGCAGCGTGATGCCGGAAGTCGGCCGCACGTTGACCTGCACGGTCCTGGCGGAAACCACCACCATGACCTGTTCCCGCGTCACTCCCGCGGCGAGCCTGGCCCGCCTGGCCAGGGCGGAGGCGATCACTTCATCGTCAACCACCACGGCAATCCGGGGATCCTTGATCACATGCCGTGCCCGGCGCCCGGGGAGGATGGCATGGGCCAGGAAGACAAGACCCACCAGGAAGATCAGCAGCCCGGCAGCGCCCAGGAGCGCCGGGGAGAGCCCGGCCGGCAGCTGCGACACCTTCCGGGCCGCGCTGATGGGGTCGATCAGCCACGGCGGCTGCCCCAGGGCCCGCAACATGGACTCCAGCAGCCCGTATACGGCCAAGAGGGTCAAGATGATGGCGGCAACCACCGACAACGGCGCCCTTGATGAGTGCGTTTCGCGCTTGAGTATGCGCCCTGAAACGTCTTTCATTGGACTCTGCCTCCCTCCGCGGCTTGAATTGCGGAGATGCGTATGTCCACGCGGCTGAGATGGGATCCTGTCAGGTGTTCCACCCTCGCCAGGATGGCCGTCTTGGCCTCGCTTGCCCGCACCACGATGCTGCCGCCGGAGCGGGCGACCCGTCCCGGTTCATGGCGCACCGCGGCCAGGGAAGGCGCGCTAATGGGTGACGAGAGGGACAAGGCCAACGCACCGGCGTCGTCCACCCAGGCCACGCGCACAACGGCAGGTGCCACGGCCAGGACCTCCGCCGCGGCCGCCCGGGCCACCGACGTCAGGGCCTGGGTGCTGATCCGGTTGTGCCCTGAGAGCTCACGTGCGGCTTTCACGGCAGACACGCTCACGACGACGATCGCCGGCCGGTCAGTGCGTCCAAGACTCCGCGCCAATCGAGCTTTCCGCCCGCGGCCCGGCCCACGAATGCACCCACCGCAATGAACACCGCAGCGATGACGAAGCCCCAAAATCCGAATTCAAAGGCCATGAACGCCAAAAAGGCGCCAAAGGCCGCGCACACCACTGTCATGTTCATGGCTGTTCCTCCGTGCCGGCGGTTGTTGCGGGGACCTTGACCGCGGAGCCCAAACGTTCGGCAAGCTTGGGGCGCGCGGGCTGCTTGTCGATGTCGGCGGCGGGGATGAAGACATCGGTGATTTCAATGTTCACTTCGATGACGCTGCGCCCCACCAGGTCTTCCACCGCCGCATACACGGCGGCCCGGACAGTGTTGGCCACGTTTTGCAGCGGGTAACCGTACTCGGCCATCAAAATGATGTCGACCGCCACCTGCGACTCACCCACCTCCACCCGGACGCCCTGGGTCAGGTCAGTTGCGCCGACCACGTCGCGGATGGCGCCAATGGAGCGTGAAGCGCCGGATCCCAGCGCATGGACGCCGGCGACGCTGCGGGCGGCAACGCCGACCACCTTGGCCACCGCCGTGTCCGAAATCACTGTGCGCCCCTGGGCATAATCCGAGCTGATGGTTCCCGATGTTTCCGAAGGCTGGTTTTGCCCGTCCATAAACGCGCCCTTTCTGTTCCCTTTACGGTAAGCCTATGCATCCGGAACTTAGGGGGCAACGCCGCGCACATTTGCTTTATTCTTCTAGTTCTTTTCGCCACCGGGCGCCACGGCGTGATGATCGTCACGCTGGAAAACTTAAAACAAAAAACCCCCGCATAAACGGGGGTTTTCCTTGGTGGCTCCGACCGGCGTCGATCCGGTGACCTTTCGATTTTCAGTCGAACGCTCTACCAACTGAGCTACAGAGCCTTGCCTTGGTGAACTGACAATGCTTTCGTCACCAGATTTCCTGATACTTCCAAGAAACCGAAGCGACCCTGACGGGACTCGAACCCGCGACCTCCGCCGTGACAGGGCGGCGCGCTAACCAACTGCGCTACAGGGCCTTACTCTTTACTGCTTTCCATGCTTTTCGCACTTTTCTGCGAAATTCACGAGTTATAGCTTACCAGCTTTTTTCAGGCTGATTTACCACTCAACTCGCAAAGTACCCCCAACGGGATTCGAACCCGTGCCGCCGCCGTGAAAGGGCGGTGTCCTAGGCCGCTAGACGATGGGGGCATCGTCACTTACGTTCAGCGGCGAAGTTGCCTTCGTGCTGTCCGAAGTGGACTTGAAAAACTATAGGGCCTATTTCGCCAGAACACAAAACGAGGTCTCCGTACGGGGTGCGGCGCCCCCGTACGAAGTAGCCCAACCCCGCACCAAGGTGCCCTCACTATGCTGAAGCCATGAGCAAGAACCCGCTGGCGTCCATTCCATCGTTCGGCCCCTTCACCATGTCCGAGGACGATTTTGACGCGGCCGTTGCGCAGGCGCTGGAGGGAATACCGGCCGACATTCGGGCGAAGATGGACAACGTGGCGATCTTCATCGCCGACGACTACGTGCCGGGCCCGGACGAGCACCCGGACACCGTGCTGCTGGGACTGTATGAGGGCACTCCCCTGACCGAGCGTGACTCCTGGTGGGGAAGCGGATCCCTGCCGGACCGCATCACCATTTACCGCCAACCCATCCTGGACATCTGTTCAACGCGCGAGCAGGTCATCAGGGAAGTCACCATTACGGTTGTCCACGAGATCGCCCACCACTTCGGCATCAGCGACGCACGATTGCATGATTTGGGCTGGGGATAAGCGGTCAAATTACACCGCTGTTCTTACACGGTTGTTGTTCATGTTGCTGGTGTTACCAGTGTTGCCAAAGCAATTCCGTGCCCGTAATGTCGTATTTGCTGTGCACTTGCACCCTGCGATATTGGGCGGGATGAGGCGGCAACTGGCCGCGGGCATGTGCCTACCAATCTGCAGTGAGGTCACCACGTATGAGTATGCGCTTCCTGGTTCGGGGAACCACGGCCGCGGCATGTGCCGCCTTTGCCGCCACCGCCGTGCTGTCACCTGTCCACGCAGCTGTGCCCGCTGCACCTGTGGCTGCTTCCGCCTTTGGCCAACTGGCCGCCGCGCCGACGAGCCCGGTCATTCCCAGCAAGGACGACATCGCCAAGGCAAAGAAGTCCGAGGCCGCCACGGAGGCGGAATCGTCCAAGATCGAGGCCATCCTCGCCTCCGCCAACGACCGCCTGCAGGGTTCGATGGCCGGCACCATCGCCGCGAACAATACCTACACGAACGCCGCCGTCGCGCTGGATAAGCGACGCGCCGAAGCTGACACGGCCAAGGCCAAGGCGGGTGCTGCCGCCAAGGAGTACCAAAGCGCAAAAGCACAACTGGGCCAAATCGCCGGAACCCTGTACAAGAACGGCGGAGTGAACCTGAGCGTCCAGGCGTTCCTTGGCAGTTCCAGCGCCGACGAAACCATGTACCAGGCCTCCACCTTGATGGTGCTGTCCAACGAACGCGCCACCACCTATGACTCGGCATCAGCCGCGTCCTCCACGTCAACCGCGCTGCAGGAGCAAGCCTCCGCAGCCCAAACCGCAGCTGACCAGGCGGCCACGACCGCCGCTGAGTCCAAGAACGCCGCACAGGCCGCCACCGATGCCCTGGCCGCGGTGGTGAAGGAAAACCAGTCGCAACGCACCGTCCTGCTCCAGCAGTTGGCAACGCTCCACAACACCACTGCCGCACTGGAAGGTGCCCGGGTGGACGGCCTGGCACGCCAGGCCCAGGAGGAAGCCCTGGCCGCACAAATCGCGGCATCCGCAAAGATTTCCACACCCGTGGCACCGCCGCCGGTTGCGGACAGTCCCGCCCAGCCGGCCCAGCCACCGGCAGCCGTGCAGCCCGGCAATCCGCCGGCCCAGCCTGTCGCGCCGCCAGTCCAGCCAGTCCATCCGGTCCAGCCGGTCCAGCCTCCGGCGGCGCCCAAGCCGCCCGTCGTTCCCGTCAAGCCGACCCCGCCGCCCGTGGTCGCGCCACCGCCCACGCAACCGTCGGGTTCCTATGTCCAGGTCATGGTCAACTACGCCATTGCCCAGAGCGGCGGGGCATACCAGTGGGGCGGGACGGGAAATCCCGGCTTTGACTGCTCGGGACTGGTCATGAAGGCCTTCGCAGCAGCGGGTGTAAACGTTCCAAGGACCGGCACCGACCAGTTCTGGGCCGCCCCGACGCATGTCCCGCTATCGCAAATGCGGTACGGAGACCTGTTGGTCTTTGACGAGACTTCGCCCGGCTCGGGCCAGTTCGGCCACATCGCCATCTACGTCGGCAACGGCCAGGTGATGCAGGCGCTGGCCCCCGGCTACCCGACGGGCGTGTCCTCGATCTCGGGCATGTTGCAGGTAGGCATGAAGCTGTACTCGTCCGTGGCCCGCTACTAGGATTTCCGGACCGCTTGCCGGTCCCAGTGCGCAGAGATGGCGGGCAAACCTGAGGTT
>JBAUMA010000527.1:0-14697 GCA_049578485.1 Specibacter sp. | reverse complement strand
ACCGTGCCGCCTGCAATCTGGCCGGGGCCTGCGGGGCCTGCGGGGCCTGCACAGCGGTCTGCTCGGCAGCCGGCTGGGCGTAGCGCCTGGTCCGGGCCGGCATGTTCGACGGCGGGACGGTGGGTTTGGCGGGGATTCTCACCCGAGGTTCGTTAGACATCGTTGCCCATCATCTCACTGTGTCCCGGGTGGAGGCTGGCAGGGGTGCCTAAAAGTATTCCGGCAACAGGTCCCGGGCGAGGTCGGTGATCCTGCGCTCATTGGGAAAGGACAGCTTGCGGCCAAGCTCGGCAATGGGCACCCAGGCAACATCGACGGCCTCGTGGTCGGGGTCGTTCTCGATGGTCAGGAAACCGCCCGTGGCGCGCAGCAGGAAATGGTGCACCGTCTTGTGGACACGGTGGCCGCTGACGGTGAACCAGTAGTCAATGCTGCCCAACGGGGCCAGGATGTCCCCGGCAATGCCGGTTTCTTCCTCAATTTCCCGCACGGCGGCTTCGTCGTACGTCTCCGCACCCTCTGGGTGGCCCTTGGGAAGGCACCATTCAAGGCGGCCGCCGCGGTTGATACGGGCGATCACGGCAACCCGGAGTCCGCCGTCGTGCCGTTCAACCACCACGCCGCCGGCGGAAATTTCCTCCACGGTGGGCAGTTGCCCGGCAGGGAGCTGTGCGGCGGGCGCGACGCTGGCGCCCATTGCCGATGGCAAGGGGCCCCTCTTCGGCGCGCGCGGCACTGGGTGAACCATGGAGTCCACTCTAGCTATCTTTGGCTCGTGATGATGACAGGGCCGCCGTGCTGGTTTTTCCCCGCGCCGCGGTACGGACCCGTCAGCGCGGCGGTGGTGGCGGCAAAAAGTCTGGCATCCTTAAGGGACTATGGAAATGGTGCCAGATACCTCGAATTTAGACCCTGTCGTCCTTGAACTCGGACACCTCTTTGCCGACGCCGGATATGAACTTTCCCTGGTCGGCGGACCCGTGCGTGACCTCTTTCTGGGCCGGGTTTCCCCCGATCTTGACTTCACCACCAACGCCACCCCGGATGAGATCCTGGCCGTGGCCAAGAAGTGGGCGGACTCGCATTGGGAAATGGGTCGGGCCTTTGGCACCATCGGCTTCCGCAAGCGCAACCGGAACAAGGAAGTCCTCCTCATCGAGGTCACCACGTACCGGGCCGAGGCGTACGACCCGGAGTCCCGCAAGCCCGAGGTGGCCTTTGGTGCGTCGTTGGAGGATGACCTGCAGCGGCGCGACTTCAGCGTCAATGCCATGGCCCTGCGCCTGCCGCAACTGGAATTGGTGGACCCGTACGGCGGCGCGACCGACCTTGCGGCTGGCCTCCTGCGCACCCCCGGCACCCCTGAACAGTCGTTTTCCGATGATCCGCTGCGCATGATGCGTGCGGCACGCTTTGCCTCCCAGCTAGGGTTCAAGGTCCACCCCGGGGTGCGCACGGCCATGACTGACATGGCCGGCCGCATCAGCATCATCTCCGCCGAACGCGTGCGGGACGAACTGGTGAAGCTCATTTGCGGCGCCCGCCCTCGCGCCGGCGTCGACCTGCTGGTGGAAACGGGCCTGGCCGAGCTGGTGCTGCCGGAGGTGCCGGCCCTGAAGCTGGAAACCGACGAACACCACCGCCACAAGGACGTCTACCAGCACTCCCTGCAGGTCCTGGAACAAGCCGCCGCGCTGGAGACCGGTCCCGACGGCCCCGTGCCCGGACCGGACTTTGTGCTGCGCTTTGCGGCCCTGATGCACGACGTCGGCAAGCCCAAGACCCGCCGTTTTGAACCGGGCGGCGCCGTGAGCTTCCGGCACCACGACCTGGCCGGGGCAAAGCTGACAGGCAAGCGCATGAAGGCCCTGCGCTTTGACAACGACTCCATCAAGGCCGTCTCGCGCCTCGTGGAGCTGCACATGCGCTTCTACGGATACGGCGAGGCCGGCTGGACGGACTCGGCCGTGCGCCGCTACGTGACCGACGCCGGGCCCGTCCTGGAGCGCCTGCACCGGCTCACCCGCTCCGACGTCACCACGCGCAACCAGCGCAAGGCCGAGCGGCTGTCGTTCGCCTATGACGACTTGGAAGAGCGCATTGCCGTGCTCGCCGAGCAGGAGGAACTCGATTCCATCCGCCCCGACCTTGACGGCGGGGCCATCATGGCCATGCTGGGTTTGAAGCCCGGGCCCGTGGTGGGCCGGGCATACAAGTACATGCTCGAACAGCGTATGGAACAAGGCCCGCTCACTGCGGAGGCCGCCGAGTCCGCCCTGCGTCAATGGTGGTCCGAGCAGCCCGAGTCCCAGCCTCCCGTCGAGGCAGCTGAATCGCCCGCTGCCGCGGTGGACAATCCCTAAGAGTCACGCCGGGTTGGCCGCAACCGGCCGGCCCCCCAGAAAAGAGGACCAACGCATGAACAGTGCAGCCGAACCCGAAGTCACTCCCGCAGGTAGCACGCCGTTGAGCCACATTCCGGTGCCCGGCGGCCCCAAGTTGTGGCTGCTTCGCCACGGCGAAACCGAATGGTCCCGCAGCGGCCAATACACCGGTCTGACGGACCTGCCGCTGACGGCCGAAGGCGAGGAACAGGCCCGTTCGGCCCGGCCGGCCCTGTTCGGCAACGAATTTGACCTGGTGCTCACCTCGCCGCTGCAGCGTGCACGCCGCACCGCGGAGCTGGCCGGCTACCCGGACGCGGAGGTGGAGCCCAACGCGGTGGAGTGGGACTACGGCGACTACGAAGGCATCAACAGTGCCGTGGTGCGCGCCGAAAACCCCGGCTACCTGATCTGGGACAGCGGCGTGCCTAACGGTGAGTCGCTGGCCCAGGTGTCGGCCCGCGCGGACGCCATTGTTGACCGCGTGCGAGCACCCCAGCCCGACGGCAGCGTGGCAGCCAATGTGTTGTTGGTGGCGCACGGGCACTTCCTGCGCATCTTGACGGCGCGCTGGTTGGGGCTCGACGCCGGCGACGGCCGCCACTTCGTGCTGGGCACGGCGAAGGTGTGCACGCTGGGCTGGGACAAGAACACCCCGGCAGTTGAGCAGTGGGGGCTGTAGCGGCGCCCATGTCCGTGTATTCCACGCCCACCAGGGGGTTGGCGGTGGCCGCATGGGTGTTTTGTGCCTTCTTCGCCGTGAACCTGCTGCTGACGGGCACGGCGGTGTCAGTCTGGCATTTCCTGCCCTGGCTGCTGCTGGTGGCGTGGGCGCTGTACGTGCTGCTGTGGCAGCCCAAGGTGGCGCTGGATCGTGAGGGGCTGACCGTGGTGAACATCCTGCGCGTTCACAGGATCCCGTTCGGTGCGCTCAAGGCCGTCCGTGTCACCCAGACCGTCAGCTTTGACACCACGGCAGGGCGGATTCCCAGTTGGGGAGCCCCGGGTGCCGGCAAGTTGGGGCCGAAGTCCGGGATTTCAATGCCTGCCACCAAAACCATCATCGAGGGTGCCTGGGAGGCGTGGGAAAGGGCGGGGTCCGACGCCGGCAGTCCCACCCCCGCGCCTGCCGGGGACCCTGACACCGTGACACGCAGCTGGAACGTGCCGGCCGCCGTCGTCGGCCTGGTGCTGGCGGTGCTCGCCGTGGTGAGCACGCTCAGCTGAGGACTGAAAGGTTTCGGCAGGCCCAACCACCGAAAACGCGACAGGCTCAACCACCGAAAACGGTGATTGAGCCTGTCGAAATCAGTGGAACTTGGTGCCTAGGACTTCCAGCCCACGGTGGTCCAGTCGATCGACTGGAACTGTGCCGCACCGTAGTTGACCAGGCCGTTTGTCACGGCATAGGTGTTCGGCGTGGGCGTCAGCGGGATGACCGGGGTGTAGGCAAAGATTGTCTTGTCGATCTCGTTGGCCAGCACGATCCGCTTTGCGGGGTCGAGCTCGGCGTTGGCCTTGGCCCACAGATCACCAAGCTTGTCGTCAGTGATTCCAGTGAAGTTCTGGCCGGCATCCTTCGGGTAGAAGATCGACTCGCTCCCGGAGATCGGGAACGGGGTTCCGGACCAGGCAAAGCCGGTCATCTCGAAGTTGGACTTGAGCACGTAGTCGGAGAAGAACTTGTCCGACGGCACGGTGTTGTTCTTCAGCGTGATGCCCACCTTCGCCAAGTTGGCTTGCAGTTGCTTGAAGATCTGCTCCGACACGGGGTTGTTGGCATCAAGCGTGTACGTCAGTTCAAGCTTCTTTCCATCCTTAGCCTGGATGCCGTCGGAGCCCTTGGTGTAGCCGGCGTCCTTCAGAAGAGCCTCAGACTTGGCGGTGTCAAAGCCGATGACCGCCGTGGCGTCATCCTGGTAGCCCTTTTGCCCGGGCATGTAGATGTAGGAGCCCTGGCTGATGACCGGAGCGCCGATCGGGCTAAGGCGGCTGGCCGAGATAGTGTCGCGATCAACGGCGCGGGCAACAGCCTGGCGGACCTTGACGTCGGCCAGCGGTCCCTTCGAGCCGTTGATGGTGACGTGGTTCCACGTCAGGCCGCCCGTCTGCTGGACGGCGCCGTCGGCGCGCTTCTTGGCGGTGTCGTAGTTGTTCTTGTTGGTGCCGATGCTGAAGGCGTCCAGTTCCTTGTTGGCGTAGGCCTGGGCCAACCCGTCACGGGAAACCACCTTCATGATGATCTTTTCCAGCTTCGGCTTTTGGCCCCACCACTTGTCATTGGGGACGAGGGTGACGACCTGGCCAGTCGTGTCCAACTTTGAAACCTTAAATGGGCCGTCCGAGGGCAGTGGCTTGCTCTTGTAGCCTTCGTTGAACGCCTTGGAATCGGCGGCAATGGCCTCCGGTAGGATGCTGGTTGTTCCCTGGCCGGCCGTGCTGCCGCCCAGGATGGAGGGCCAGTCCGCGTTCTTGTTCTTGAAGGTGATCTTGAAGTTCTGGTCGGTATCTTCCTTCTCGACCGAGGCGATGTCCTTGTAGACATTGTCCGATGCCAGCTGGTAGGCCTTGTCGGCGCCGCTGGCGGCCTTCACGGTTGCCGCGAAGTCCTTGTAGGTGATCGGGGTGCCGTCTTCCCAGACGGCCTTCGGGTTGAGCTTGACCTCAACAACCTGCGGGTCCTGGCTGACCAGCTTGACGTCAGTGGCGTAGTCGGGGTTGATCTCCCAGCCGCCGTCAGCAGTGGTTCGAACAGGGCCGCCCGTGGTGGGATCGACGATCTGGGCACCGGACACATTGGCGCCATCGGCCTGCAGCAGGTTCCAGTTGTCAGGAAGCTGGTCGATGGCCAGTGTCAGGGTTCCGCCGTCCTTGACCGCGGCGTAGTCGGCCTTGGTCCAGGCCACAGTGGGGAGTGTGGCCGTATCGGCCGCGCCCTTGCTGTTGTCGATGCTGGGTTTTGCGGTGCCTCCGCCTCCGGCACTGCAGCCGGTGACGGCCAAAGCCAAAGTTAGGACTCCGGCTCCCACCATCTTCTTGATGTGTTTCATTGTTTCCTCCCTAGGGTGGTCCGTTGCGAGTGTTGGCTTTCTTTGCCGGACCGTGATGGTTGAGATACTGGTTTAGGACATGAGGTCGATGTGTTCGGCATGGTGGCAGGCAACGGAGCTGCCCTTGACGATGCGGCGTACGGGGTCGTCGGTGCTGCAGCGTTGCTGCGCAGCGGCGTCCATGAGCTGGTACAGCGGGCAGCGAGTGCGGAAGTTGCAGCCGGTGATGTCCTCCGTGGGGCTGGGCAACTCTCCTTCCAAAATGACCCGGATCCGCGCCCGTTCAAGGGTTGGGTCCGGGATGGGGACAGCGGAGAGCAGGGCCCGCGTGTAGGGGTGCTGCGGGTCGTCAAAGAGGGACCCGCTTGGCCCGCTTTCAACAATGCGGCCAAGGTACATGACGGCGACCGTGTCGGCGATCTGGCGGACCACGGCGAGGTCGTGGGCCACGAAGAGATAGGACAAGCCGAGCTTTTCCTGCAGGTCCTCCAACAGGTTGATGACACCGGCCTGGATGGAGACATCCAGTGCGGAGACGGGCTCGTCCAGCACGACGATTTTGGGGTCGGTGACCAGGGCCCTGGCAATTCCAATGCGCTGGCGCTGCCCACCCGAGAATTCATGCGGGTACCTCGATGCCATGGAGGGGTCCAGGCCGACAAGTTCCAGGACGTCCCTGACCTTTTGTAGGCGCTCCTTGGGCGGAACTCCGTGGACCGTCAGCGGCTCCGCCACGATGTCCTGGATGGGCAACCGGGGGTCCAGGGACGCCATGGGGTCCTGGAACACCACCTGGATGTCGCGGCGCAGGGCCCGGCGCTCCTTGGCGCCCATGGCGGCGACGTCCCTGCCATTGATGGTGATCTCACCGGCCTGGGGCTTTGTCAGTTCCAGGATCTCCATGATGGTGGTTGATTTGCCGCAGCCCGACTCACCCACCAGCCCCAGCGTTTGGCCGGATTTGATGTCAAAGCTGACGCCGTCCACGGCCCGCACGGTGCCAATGGTGTGCTTGAACACCGAGCCCTTGGTCAGGGGGAAATGGCGCACCAGCCCGTCCACCTCAAGCACGCTTTCCGGGGTGACCTCGGCCCGTTCCTCCAGGGCAATGGGTTCGGGAACCGGGTAGAGCCCGGCGCGGTTGAGCGTGCCGGAGGCGATCTCGTCCACCCGCAGGCAGGCCGAGGAGTTCAGCAGATTCCCGGAAATGGGGGTCAGTGGCGGTTCGATCGTGAGGCACTCGGCGATGGCGATGGGGCAGCGCGGGGCAAACGGGCAGCCCGGCGCCAGCTTGCTCAGCTGCGGCGGGCGCCCCTCCAAAGGCACCAGTCGGGTGTGTCCGGCCGTGGCAAGGTTGGGCATGGAGCGCAGCAGGCCGATCGTGTAGGGCATGGAGGGGGCGTGGAACACTTCCTCCACCGTGCCCGTTTCCACGATTCGGCCGGCATACATGACGGCAATTCTGTCCGCGTTTCCGGCCACGACGCCGAGGTCGTGCGTGATGAGCACGACGGCGGCGCCCGTGAGGTCCTTGGCCTTTTGCAGGACCTCCAGGATCTGGGCCTGGATGGTGACATCCAGCGCCGTCGTCGGCTCATCGGCGATGATCAGGCGGGGGTTGTTGGCGATGGCGATGGCGATCATGGCGCGTTGGCGCATGCCGCCGGAGAATTCATGCGGGAAAGCCTGTGCGCGGCGTTCCGGGTTGGGGATACCGACCACCTTGAGCAGTTCCACGGCACGGGCGTGGGCGGCCAGCTTGGACAGCGACTTGTCGTGCAGCAGGAGCGCCTCGGCAATTTGTGTGCCGATCGTATAGACGGGCGTCAGGGCGGACAGCGGGTCCTGGAAGATGATCGAGATGCCCTCGCCGCGCAATTTGGACAGTTCCTTGTCGCTGCGGCCCAACAACGACTTGCCCTCGAAGAGGATGTCGCCGGTGACCTGCGCAGAGGACGGCAGCAGCCCCATGACCGCCAGCGATGACACTGACTTGCCCGAACCGGATTCGCCTACGATGCCCAGGAACTCGCCCTTGTCCACGTGGTAGTTGACGCCACGCACCGCCGTGACGGCGCCGCCGGGCTGGGGAAAGGTCACGCTGAGATCGCGCACTTCCAGCAGGTGGTTGGACGGGGCCGACGGCGTTGCGGCGTGCCGCTGGCGGGTATGCGTTGTTGCGGTGGAGAGGTTCTCAGTCACGGTTGACTCCGGAGGTTGGGTCCACGGCGTCGCGCAGGGCATCTCCGATGAGGCTGGCGCAAAGCACCGTGAAAACCAGGATGGCGGCCGGGAAGATAAAGAGCCACGGGCGGGTGCCGGCGGCAGTCTGGCCGGCGGCGAGCAGCGTCCCCAGCGAGACGTCCGGGGCTTGGATGCCGAAGCCAAAGAAGCTCAGCGTGGTTTCACTGAGGATGGCGACCCCGACGCCGAGGGTGGCGTCGATGATCAGCAGCGAGGACACGTTGGGCAGCACGTGCCGGCGGATGATGGTCCAGGTGTCCACGCCCATGAACCGGGCGGCCTTGATGAAGTCCCGCTCCCGCAGTGACATGGTCTGTGTGCGGATCACCCGGGCCAGGACCATCCAGCCAAAGCCGGCGAGCAGGAAGATCAGGGCCACCCAGGAGAGCGACTTGAAGATCGGGCTGAGCAGGATGAACAGGAAAAGGCTCGGCAGCACTAGGAGTAGGTCAATGAACCAGATGATGGTCTTGTCCCACCAGCCGCCGAGATAGCCGGCCACAGCACCGACCACGCCGGCAATGATCGCGGCCATGGGACCCACCAGCAGCCCGATGATCAGCGATTTGCGCAAGCCGACGATGGTTTGGGCGTAAATGTCCTCGCCGATGTCACTGGTGCCAAACCAGTGCAACGCCGTAGGGGAGGACCCCATGTTGTAGACATCCAGGTCCGTGGCGTTCCATGCGTTGGGGACCAGGCCGAAGATGGCCCACAGGATGATGGCGCCGAGGCCGACGATACCCACCCAAAACCGCGGGGTGCTGCGCAGCCGGGAGACGATCAGCCGGAACCGTGAGATGGGCTTGCGTGAACGGATGATTTCCGGGGTGGTTGCGGTGCTGTTTGTATTGGGCGCTATTTCTTCAAGCATCGACATCGTTACACCCTCACTCTCGGGTCCAGGGCGGCGTAGACCACATCGGAAAGGGTGCCGGCGATCAGGATCAGGACGGCGTTGAACAGGACGGCTCCGGTAAAGGCGTTGATGTCACTTTGGATGATTGCCTGGACCAGGAGCTCGCCCATACCGTGCCAACTGAACACCAATTCGGTGACGGCGGCACCGGCCAGGACGGTGGCAAAGGAGTACGCAAAAAAGGTGGACATGGGGATCAGTGCCACGCGCACCCCGTGGCGGATCAGTGCCGAGCCGCGGGTCCGGCCCTTGGAGCGGGCGGTGCGGATGTAGTCGGCGGAGAGCACATCCAGCATGGCGCTGCGTTGGTAACGGGAGTAACCGGCGGCGCCCACCAGCGCCAGGGAAATGGTGGGCAGCAGCAGATGGGCTGCCCGGTCCCAGAAAAGGATCCACCAGTTGCCATCGAGGCCGGCCGTGTATTCGCCGGTGAAGTTGATCAGTTGTATACCCAGGAATCCGTTGAGCGCTGTGGCGACAATCATCAACAAGATACCAAGGACAAACGAAGGCGTCGCCAAGATCGTGAAGGATGCGTAGGAGATGACCTGGTCGCTGAGCTTGTATTGCCGCACGGCACCCCAGACGCCCAGGGCCACGCCGACGATCGCGGCGATAATGGTGCCCAGGATGAGCAGGCGCAAGCTGGTGCCTGCCCGGGCCACCATCTCGCTGACCACCGAGGTGTTGTGGATCGTGTCGCCCAGGGATCCGTGCAAGACCAGGTTGACCACCCAGGCCCACAGCCGCTCAATCCACGGGGTGTTGGGGTTGACTCCCAGGCCGTCCAGGATCGCGTTGACGGTTTCATCCGAGGGGCGGGGGTTGCGGCCGTAGTACCGGGACGCAGGGTTGAGGATCGCGCTGGCCAGGACGTAGGCGCTCAAGGTCGCGATTGCCGAGAGGATCGCGTAGTTGATGAACCGCTTGGTGATGAAGCCGATCATGTTGTCCGCCTCCACGGTGCGGCACACGGAGCATCGCCAAGACGATGGTCAATCCTCTGCTCGGGTGGTTGCAGTGGCAAGAAATCATCCTTAAGACTGGTCCGCCACGCCTGCCGTGGTCTACGGCTGGAGGTCGCAACGGTGGGTTGTTCATTCCCTGGCAAGGAGGGAAGGTGGTCCCCCTTGAACCTATTACCTAGATAATGTACTCGCCGTCACACTCGCTTCGGGCCTGGCGGGCGGCTGCCGGTGCGGTGTGGCGTACCGAACAGTAACTTGACGTTGACGCAGCTGGGGCAAAACCCCCTAGATTCCGCGGAACCAACTGGTGCCGGCTCCGGCGACCCTCGAGTGAAATGTGACACAAGTGTTATGTGGCCACCGTCGGCGTGTTGCACCTGGTTGCGTCGCTTTCACTCTCTGGCATCGGGGCGGGGGCCGAGCCGGCCGGGCACGTGCTCCACGGTTGATGCGGCCACGAATAATTAATTTCCTTAATATTGGCTTCGGACTGGTCAAGGCGCCAATGAATGCTGTACGTTATTAATTAGTTCCGATGAATTCCCTCGGAATGTCCGCATGCACGTTGGAAGGAGGCCATGATGTTTACAGTTATCAAGTCCGGAGTTGTTGGATATCGCCAGGCCTCTTCACGGCATGACGGAACGGCGTCGTAACCAGCCAGTTTGGTTATGTATGCACCCGGGTCTGCCCTTTGAGGCCGCCCGAGACCAATCAGCACGCCTGACACTTTCCGAAGACCACAAGACGTTTCGCCTGAAACGTCGCCCGGGCACGCCCGGGCGGTCTTGTCGAAGTTCCTGGCTCTGATTATCCGCCGACTCACATCGGCAATCAATGCACAAAATCATTCGCGCCTTTTTGTGCTCTGATATTGCCTTTTTCTGCAAGGAAAACAATGGCTTTATTTGTCGCGCCAAAAAAAGACCAAATTTACCAATCATGAATGAAAAGGGGGTGAAAAAATGAGTCCAAAACCTTCGTTCTCGGCCGTGAAGAGAGTGTTCTTCACACCCATCGACCACAAGAAATTCATGGAACTGCGTGACAACACTCAACAGCAGATCCTTCGGGTAAACCCGTTCAACATCCGCTAGGACTTCTCGCGCCTTGATGAGAGGAGGCCCCGGGATGACCATTACTCATGCCGAAGAAGTGTGCCGCAAAGACTGCGGCGCCAACCACGGCGGCACCCAATACGGTGCTCCCGCAAACGGTGAACAGCCCGCGCTGCCCAGTGCGGGCTGTTTCATTGTGGGCGTGACTTACGGCCGGGAGCCGCATTGCCGGCCGCTCGTATAGAGGCGGTTGGGTGGCGTGGGCCGTCAATCCAAGTGAGGAAATCAGGGTTGCGGACGCAATCAAAACGGTGCGGGGGATCAACCGGTAGGCTCGTGTCCATGCAGGATTCACAGGCCTCGGGGCGCCAGTTCCCACAGCACATAGTTGTGCCCTCCCGCAGCGACCCCCTGCTGAAAACCATGGCCGAGCCTATTGGTGGCCCGTTGGGCCGCCGCACTGACCCGGGCCGCACTGATCCGGGCTTTTTCACGGTGGAACGCGTGCTAGTTTTCATGGCGGCGGTCTCGGCCATCATTGCCGTCGCGGCAAAGTCCCACTGCCGGCAGCTTGGCTGGACGACCCCGGACCAGTACTCGACGGTGTGCTGGTCCGCAATCCCGAATTCCTTTGTGGCGGACAAGCTTGGGAGCGTGTTTCCGTTCCTCAGCCACGGCGCCACCTTTGACTTCCCGCCGTTGGCAGGCCTCATTGCCGGCGTGACTGCCTGGCTGACAGGCAGCGCAGGCAACGGAGCGCCGCGCCAGCTGGCCTTCTTTGACGTCAATGCTGCCTTGATTGCGGTCGTGTGGATCTTTACCGTCGTGGTGGTGGCGCGTACGGCCCGGCGCCGCCCCTGGGATGCGGCGATCGTCGCCGCCAGCCCGTTGCTCTGGCTCACCGCCTACGTCAGCTGGGACTTCTGGGCTGCGGCCCTGGTGGCCCTGGCCATCTACTTGTTCTCACGGCGCCGGAGCATTTGGGCGGGCTTCGTGCTGGGCCTGGCGGCCATGGTTGCCCCCTATGCGATCCTGCTGGTGCTGGTGCTGGTGTTCCTGGGCATCCGGAGCGGGAAAACCACGCAAATGCTCGAATCCCTGGCCGCAGCGGCGGTCGGCTGGTTGCTGGTCCTTGCCCCCGCCATGGCGTTCAACTCCTCCGCCTGGGGCGCGTGGGTCGGCCCACTGTTTTCCCAGCCGGCATCCGAGTCCTCTATATACGGCGGCTACAACATTGTTGCCGAACGGATGGGACTGCCGCAGTTGTCCGGATCCTCGGTCAACATCCTGACTGCCGTCCTGCTGGGCCTGCTGGTGCTGGGCGTGGGGACGCTGGCCCTGTACGCACCCCGACGTCCTCGGGTGGCCCAACTGTCCGCCGTCGCCGTCGCGGGCTTCATGGTGGTCAACAAGTCGACCGAGCCGTGGCATGCCATCTGGCTGTTGCCGCTGCTGGCACTGGCATTGCCGCGTTGGCGGCCGGTTCTGCTGTGGCAGGCGGCCATAGTCACGCATTTCATTGCGCTCATGCTGTACCAAAGCAAGGTGCTGGGGAACATCAGCGCCCAGCACGCCATCGACGCCCCGTACTTTGTGCTCGCGTCTTTGTTGGGCGGGATCGCCACCTGCGCCCTGATCGGTCTGCTGGTCCGGGACATCCGGCACCCCAAGCACGATGTGGTCCGACGCCACGGCGTTGACGACCCGCAGGGCGGGGTGCTGTTGGACGTTGCGGAGCCAGCCGACGTCGTCGTCGCCGGGAGCGCGTCCGGCACGGAGACGGCGTCAGGACATCCGCGACATGGCTGACGTAGCAGTCATCGGCGCCGGGCCCAACGGCCTCGCCGCCGCCGTGACCATGGCCAGGGCGGGGCTGTCCGTCACGGTCCATGAGGCGGCCTCAAGCGTGGGCGGGGGAACGCGCACAGCCGAACTCACCCTCCCCGGCTTCCGGCACGATGTTTGCTCCGCCGTGCATCCCATGGCCGTGGCGTCACCGTTCTTCCGGGCCTTCGGGCTGGATCGGCGGATCGAACTGCTGGTTCCGGAGATCTCCTACGGCCACCCGCTCGACGGCGGCCGCGCAGGAATTGCCTACCGCGACCTGGACCGCACGGTGGATGCCCTGGGCGTGGACGGTGCCGCCTGGCGCTCGCTCATGGAACCGCTGCTGCGACGGCTCGACGGCGTCATCGACTTCACCCAGCACAATCTGGTCAGGGTCCCGCGGGACCCGTTGGCAGTTCTTCGCTACGGGCTGCGGACGCTGGAACAAGGCACTCCGGCATGGAATCTGCGATTCCGGGAGCAGGCGGCGCCGGCCATGCTTGCCGGGGTGTCGGCACACGCCATCGGCAAGCTGCCCGGACTCGCGAGCTCCGGTGCCGGCCTCCTTCTGGGAGCCCTGGCCCACGCGGGCGGATGGCCCGTACCCAAGGGCGGTTCACAGGCCATTGCCGACGCCATGGCCGCGGACCTGCTGGCTCATGGGGGCACCATTGAGTTGGATTCGCCCGTCACCAGCATCGCGGAATTGCGCGCCTCGACGGGGGCCGCAGCAGTGATCTGCGATGTGACCCCCCGGGCTTTGCTCCGGCTGGCCGGCAAGGAACTGCCGCAACGTTATATACGCCAATTGGAATCCTTCAAATATGGTCCGGGCGTGTGCAAGGTGGACTTTGCCTTGTCGGGGCGGGTGCCATGGACCAATGCGGCGCTTCGTGGCGCCCCAACCCTGCACTTGGGCGGGCCCCGCCAGGCCATTGCCCGGGCCGAAAATGCCGTGCTTTCCGGGAAGCACCCGCACGACCCCTATGTCCTTGTTGCACAGCCAGGCGTCATCGACCCGAGCCGAGCGCCTGCCGGGACGCACACGTTCTGGGCCTACACCCACGTGCCGTCCGGTTCCACGCAGGACATGAAGGAAACCATCATTGCCCAGGTGGAGCGGTTTGCCCCGGGGTTCCGCGAGCTGATCCTGGCCACCCACACCTCCACGGCGCAGGACGTTGGCGCCTACAACCCCAACTACATCGACGGGGACATCAGCTCCGGCGCCGTGACAATCACCCAACTGCTTAAACGGCCAGTGGTGGGCCGTGAACCCTGGAAAACCCCCGTACCGGGGCTTTACCTGGGTTCCGCATCCACGCCGCCCGGCCCGGCGGTCCATGGCATGGGCGGCTGGTTCGCGGCCAAGTCCGCCCTGCGCCGCACCTTTGGTCTCCCGCCCCCCGACTTAAGCGTCTGACCCGCAATCGTGGTCGAAAATTGCCCATTTCGGGGCGCTTTTCGACCACTAGTGCGGGTCAGATGAATTGCGGGGGTTAGTTGGCCACCGTGAAACGGGCCCGCAGGTGTTTCGGCGTTTCCAGTTCATCGAGGGCTGCAACGGCAAAGTCCTGAGTTGAGACGGCGCTGCCTGCCGGTGAGTCGCCGCCGGTCACGTACTGGCCGGTGCGCTCTCCGGGGGCAATTTCCGGTGCCGGTGCCAGGACGGTCCAGTTGACGCCGGCGGGCAGGGCCCTGATGGCCTCCAGTGCAACGGCAGCGGTGATCGCCTCGGTCCGGTAGGCGTCGGGGAAGCCCGGCTGGTCCAGGAGCCGCACGCCATCCACCGTCAAGGTGCCGGCGCCGCCAACAACCAGGGTGCGGGTTGTGCCCACGTTGGCCATGGTCGAGGCCATGGCATCCAGCCACTCCTGGTGGTCGCCGCCGGTGCGGCTGGGACCCGTTGCCAGCACGACGGCGTCGTGAGCGGCGGCAACGGAGGCGATGAGTCCGGCGTCGGCCAGGTCAGCGGCGAGGACGGTGGCTCCGTCAAGGCCGGGAACAGGGTTTCCGGAACGGGAAATGGCCGTGAGCTCATGCCCGCGGCGGACGGCCTCGGCGGCAATCTGTGATCCAATCATGCCGGTGGCGCCAAACAGTGCAATCTTCATGGGGTGCTCCTTGGTGGTTTGTCTGCTGAACTGATGAGATAATAGTATGTAATTGATACTAAAGACCTCAAGGATACTGAGTTACCAAATGGAAACCATCACCTCCGCCGGCAATGTTTTTGACCCCGACTGC
>JBAUMA010000526.1:0-4610 GCA_049578485.1 Specibacter sp. | reverse complement strand
GCCACCGAGTACGACGACGTGCTGCCGGGGTCAAGCGTCCAGGGACCGCCGGTGTCGGCAGACCCCCACCCGTTGGCAACGGTGCGGGCGAACTGGTCCGAGGCGATGACGTTGGCCTGCGCGGCCGTGACCACCACGGTCTTCGTCACCGTGTTCGTCGCGCCCAGGTTGTCCGTCACCTTCAACGCCACCTGGTACGAGCCGGCCGCCGCGTACGTGTGCGAAGGCTTTGCCCCCGTCCCGGCCGCCGTGGCGTCGCCAAAGTTCCAACTGTAGGAGGCGATGGACCCGTCCGGGTCGGTCGAGGCGGAACCGTCAAAGGCGACCACAAGATTGCTCGGCGTCGCCGTGAACGACGCCACGGGCGGCTTGTTTCCGACTCCAGTGGTGCCCAGCGTGAAGTGGTTGGTGACCACCTGCGGGGAAAGCACGGCCGGGTAGATGGCGGGCTCGTCGATCGTGGCGGCAATGTAGTTGCTGCTTGGCGCCGCCGGCCAGCTGCCCAGGTTGTCGCCGCCAATCCGCCAGTATCCGCTATACGCCTGGCCGGCCGTGACGTCCGTGCGGGTGCCGGCGCTGGCACCGTCAATGAACAGTGCCATGCCGTTCGGTCCCAGCGACGCCGTGAGCAGGTGCCATTGGCCGTCGTTGTACTTGGCGGTGCTGGCAACGGTGGACGTGGCCCCGTTGTAGACGCCGAAGATCACGTGGCCGGCGTTGTCCATGTACAACTGCCTGTCGTAGCTGCTGGAACTTCCGGTTTGGGCGGAGCCGAAGCCGAGGATCTTGCCGCCCTTGGTGGTGGTCGTTTTGACCCACGCCTCCAGGGTGAACACGTTTGGTCCCGGGATTGCCGTGGCCGTTGCACCGGATCCGCTGCTGGTGCCGCCAAAGGTCGTGGCTGTGTCGGTGTCGCCGAACAGCGCCCCGGCCACGTTGCGGGTCACGCCCGTGCCCAGCTTGATGGTGCTGCCGCCCGTCAAGTCCGCGGCGGTGCTGCCGCTGGGCTCATCAAGCCGCCAATAGTTGCCGACGCCGTCGTTAACCACCTGGCTCGCGTACGCGCCCAGGGTCCCCGTCAGTGCCGTCGTCACCGTGACGGTGTCGGACCTGGCCACATTGCCGAACGGGTCCGTGACAAAGATCCGGTAGCCGTGGGTGGATCCGGGCACCAGTCCGGCGTCGGTGAATGACAATTGCGCCAGGTTCCAGAACGTGGAACTGGAAGTGGCAGTGTAGATGGGATGGTTGGTGTCGCCGTCGCGGATCACGTCGTAGCGCAACGAGACGTTGTCCCGGTCCCAGTCCTGGGTCCAGGTGATCCGGGCCGTGCCGGCGGAGAAGGACTTGATGGTCGGGTTCAGCAGGGAGCCGGTGACCATGGGCCCCTGCAGGTTGGGGGCAATCGTGGGGATGGCGTAGCGGACAAGGCCCTGTTGTGCCACGCCGTTCACGTGCAGGAACTCCCCGCCGTACACCACATACTGGCCGTTGCCCTGGACCGTCCACGGACCCTGGGATTCACCCGTGAAGGTGCCCTCGTCCATGTCCGGGAACCAATTCAACAACGACGGCGCCGGGGTGCCGGCAAAGTTGTAATAGCCGCTGTAGGGGTTGGTGCCGACCGTGCCGGTTGCCGCCTTGCTGAAGGCGAGTCCGCGGTGGAAGACCCAGTTCGAGCTCGGATCAGTCTGCGGGAATCCGCCAATGTCACCGCAAAAGTGCGGGTGGCCGGCAATGTAGACGGCGTTCGACGACGGGTACACGCTATAGGTGTCGCCGTGGCAGTCCTCCAGCCACGTGATGGAACCATCGGACCAGTTGGCGGAGAAGCTCCCCTCCAAATTGCCTCCGCCGCCAGTAAATACGTAGCCGGACCCGTAGACCTGGGTTCCCGAGGAGGCGAGGCTAAGGATGGCGGAGTGCACTCCGCCATCGCGCACCAGGGTGTTGGCGACCATGGGGAGCAGGGCTCCCGTGGTGGCATCCACCATGCCCATGCCGTAGCCGGGATTGGCGGACCCGTCCAGCGTGGTGAAGGAGCCTCCCACCATCAGCTTGGTCCCGTCCGGGGAGAGCACCATGGCCTCCACCGTGCCGCCGGCGCTGACCGGGTTCCAGGGCAGCAGCGAGCCGTCGGCGGCGTTGAACGCGGCGAAATTGGCACGCACGGCCGAGCCGACACCGCTGAACCAGCCGCCCGCATACACGGTGGTGTTGGTGGCCACGATGGACTTGACTGTGGCGTTGACCGCCGGTGCAAAACTGGTGATCAGTGCCCCGGTGGCCGGGTTGAGGGCGGCAATCCGGTAGGCATTGACGCCGTTGACCTGCGTAAACTGCCCGCCCACATAAATGCGGGAACCGTCGGGCGATGCCGTAATGGTGTTGGCCTGGGCGTTGAGGTTGGGAGCAAACCCGGGTATCAGATTTCCCGTGGTGAGGTTGTAGGCCAGGATGTTCTGACGCGGGACGGTGTTGACGCCAACGGCCGAACCCGCGGGGCGGGCCGTCTGGAAGTTGCCCGCCACATAGACGGTATTGCCCACCACCACCTGCTGCCACGCCACCCCGTCAATCTGCACCGTCGGCAGGCCGTCGGCCGTCACGGTGGTCGGGGTGGCGGGGTTCGCCGGGTTGGGGGGCGCCGAATCGGCGACGGCGGCCGGCACCACCGCCATGGTGGCCGCCACCATGGCGATGCCGGCCAGGATGGATCCCGCCGCGCGTCGGGCCGTACGCAGGAATCCAAGTGGTGCGCCGTTCGCGGAGGTAGCGGACCGGGATATTTTAGTGGTGCGCATGGCTAGCCCTGGGCCTTCGGGACGGCGCCTTCAAAGGCGGCAATGGAGGAGGAAACGTTGTAGTTGAACAAGATCCGCACGCTGTCACGCTGGTTGTTGGGGATCAGGAAAACAAAGGTGCAGGAGGATGATTGCCCCGGGCCCGTGCTGGCAGGGAAGCTCACAGCCCCCGGACCGCTGAGGGGCAGGGCCGGAACATGGTTTGCGCCGGTGTCGACGTTGACCACCGCGCCCCCCGTGTTGACGGCGGTCTTGCCGTTGTTGGTGAACGTAAGGGTGAACCGCACGGACGGACCGGCAACCTGGCCGGGTCCCTGGGCGACACCGGCCACTGCTTCGACCTTGCTTACAGTGACGCTCACGCCTGCCTCGGGTTTGGATACCGAGGCCAGGGCCACGGGCGCCGCCGTGGCTTGCGGGACGGCGGCCAGGGCTTTGTCGGCCTTGGCCTTGGCAGCCGCCGTCGCGCGTTGGGAAGGCGTAGCCGCGGTGGGTTTGGTGACCGGCGGCGTCGCAAAGGTCACTGCCGCCGTCGGGCCGGGCGATGTTGTGGTGGCGGGATTCGGGCTCGTGGACGCCTGGGTGCCGGCACCTGCCTGGCTTGACGGCCCGGCACCGGTGGCCGCCCAAATGCCTCCCGCCAACAGCACGGCCGCCGCCGCGGCGCCGACCATCATCAAGCGCCGCCGCTTGTTCCCGACCCCCCGTTGCGATTGTTTCCCTTGCTTGCTGCTCATGGTCTGTGGCTCCTGGGATGGGACCGGTTAGTGGGGGTCAAGCGACTTCATGGAGTGAAACCATGTGAAGGATGCCAGCAGCAGGTGGGCCGCATTGGCGACAAAAAACAACGTGTAAAGGGTGAAGAAGACACGTGGCGCACCCAAGAACACGAACACCAGGCACAGCAGCCCGTAGTCGGTGGGCAGCAGCAGGATGGAGCGGGGCAGGGACGCATTGCGCGGCCGGACCGGGGCCGCCGGGGCCCCGGCGCGCAGGGCGGCGGTGGTGCGGAGCTGGTCGTTGAGGATCATGGCGAAGAACGACACCGTGGCCACCACGGTGTAGGCGATGGGAACCAACAACAACGCCGCCGAAGGAAGGTCAAAGCTCCTGTAGGCGGCAATGAGCACGGCCAGGTGGAGTGCCGGGATCTTCAGGCTGTCCAGGACATGGTCCAGCCACTCGCCCGCCAGGGACCCGCCGCCGCGCAGCCTGGCCACCTGGCCGTCGGCCGAGTCAAGCACGTAGCCAAGGGCCAGCAGGGCCCAGACCAGCAGGCCCGTCCACCACCGCGGTGCGAGGAGGGCGATCGAGACGATCCCGGCCAGCGTGAATGCACTGCTGATTGCGCTGACGGCATTGGGGCCCAAGCCCAGCAGGTGGGCCCCGGCTGCCGCATAGCGTCCCACCGGGCGGTTGACGTAGACGGAATAAGGGGGTGATCCCGGTGCCGCCTTTTTTTGGGCCCCGGCCAGGAGGTGCACGGTGGCACGGTAGCTGCCCCTGTCCCGGATGGCTGGAAAGGCGCTCATCGCCTGGCCTCGTGATGGACGGGGAAGGAATGGTTTCCGGCCTCGCGGCGGTGCGCCGGGGGCCGGGCCAGCGAGCCGTCGGCCAGCTCGGTGCACAGTTCCTCGTAACGGTCCGCGACGTCGTCCCAGTCGTAGTCGCTCGCGCGTTGTCGCCCGAGCCTGCCACGGAACCGCGCCGTTGCGGGGTCCGCCTCGGCCGCCTCGGCCAGGTGCATGACATCCAGGGCCGAGGCAAAGTATCTTCCCGCCCCCCGCAGCACTTCGCGGTTGAAGT
>JBAUMA010000525.1:0-4177 GCA_049578485.1 Specibacter sp. | reverse complement strand
AAGTCCTGCCACGTCTTCGGGACCCCGACGCCGGCCTTGGCCAGCAGATCCTTGCGGTAGTACATGACCATGGGGGCGGCGTCGTAGGGCAGGCCGTAGGTCTTGTCGTTGAACTGGACCATGCCTTTGATCTCACCAGCGAGCTTGTCCACCGTGGCAGCCTTGTCGATCAGCCCATCCAGCGGCTGGAGTTGGCCGTTGCTGACGAACTGCGGCAGTTGCGGGTACTCGATGGTGGAGACATCGGGGCCGTTCCCGGCAGTGATGGCCGTGGACAGTTTGGCGTAGCCGCCTTGGTCGCCATTGGGGATGGTCTCGAAAGTGACCTTGATCTTGGATTGGCTGGCATTGAAGGCCTCAGCGACCTTATCCATGCCGGCCAAAGATGACCAAAACGTGATGGTGCCCGTCGGGGCCCCGGTGGCTGCGGGTGCGGCCGACGGGTTTGCGCCCGTTCCACAGGCCGCCAGCAGCAATGCACTGGCCGCCATGCCGGTGGCCCCGATAAGAAGTTTGCGACGCTCCATTGTTCTCCCTGAAATCTTTTGCCTTGAAGGTTCGATGTGGCCAGCGCCACATGCGGTACCCCAATGAAACAGGCAGATTTGAACAAGAACAACGAAATGAACATTACTGAACACTGACAAACGGCAGCCAGGCGGTCAGCTGACGGTTGAATCCCGTACAACCAGGGTGGGCGCCAGAGTGACCCTTTGCAGCGCCGGTGAGGTGCCACGCCGGGAACTGATCCGGTTCAGGCACATCTGCAGGGCCTGGTACCCCACGTCGAACTTTGGCGGAGCCACGGCGCTCAGCGGCACGGCCCCCAGGGACGCGATCTCGTCGTCGTATGCCACCAGGGCAAGGTCAACCGGAATGCGCAGGCCCCGTTCCTGGCATGTCTCGGCAAACGAGAGGGCATCCTCATCGTTGTGGACGATCACGGCGGTCACGCCCGCCTCGGCAAGCCGGTCCAGGATCCCGCCGAGTTGCCGCCGGAGGGCATCGGGATCGGTGGGGGCCGGGGTGATGGCCAGCACCAGGCCGGGATCGTAGGCGTGGCCGGCCATTTGCAGTGCCAGCCGGTAACCTTCACGCAGCGGGGTTGCCGTGGGACTGCTGTCGCGCGCGCAGAGGGCGATCCGTTGATGGCCCAGCCCCAGCAGGTGGTTGACGGCAATCTCGGAGCCCCGCACATGGTCGCTGCCCACCGATTCCAGGCTGCCTGGATCATTGACGCCGTCGATGGAGCGCTCGACGACGACCACTGGCACCGCCGCGGCGGCCAACATCTCCAGGGTGGGCGTCCCCGCCAGGGATTCCTGGCTGGGCGTGACCAACAGGCCGTCCACTCCGCTGGCCAACAGCCGCTGGATCTGCAACCGTTCCTCGGCCGGCGAGTACTTCGAAACACCCAGGACCAAGCGGACCCCCAGATCCTGGGCTGCCGCCTCGGCACCCCGGATGATGCCGGGGAAATAGTACGAGGCCGACGGCGCCACCATCCCAATGGTTGCCAGCGCAGGGCGCGTGGTGCGGGCACGGCGTTCAGTCCCGGCCGGCGAATCGGCAGCAACTGCACCACCGTGGACCCGGCTCAGCAGCCCCTCGGACTCCAGCGCGGCCAAATCCCGCCGGACGGTCATCCCCGAGATCCCGGCCCTGGCCGCGAACTCGGTGACGCCCAAGGTTCCCCGGAGCGCCAGTTCCTTCAAGATCAAACCGCGCCGTTCCGTGGTCAACATGCACCCCACCCCCAATTTGTTCAAAAGTGTTCACTTCATCCAACTTGGACTACATCGCACAAACGTTTGGAAGTCAAGGCGTTCCACCGGATCGGCACGGCCATCTGCACCGGTAGACTCCCTGATCATGAACGCCGAGACTCCCACCCCGACAAAAACCATCCACGCCGTCTTCCTCGATGTTGACGGCACCTACGCGGATTACGGGGTTGTGCCTCAGGCCCATGTGAAAGCGGTTCGGGCCGCTCGCTCGGCCGGCCACAAGGTGCTGCTGTGCACCGGGCGTCCCGTCTCCATGCTGCCCGAACACATCCTTGATGCCGGCTTCGACGGCCTGGTTGCGAGCGCCGGCGCGTATGTCGAAGTAGGCGGCGAGGTCCTCGTGGACACACGCTTCCCCCCGGAACTGGCCGCACGGACCGCGGCAGTGCTTGACTCGTATAACGCCGTCTATGTGCTGGAGGCGCAGGAGTCCCTCCATGTGGCGCCGGCCGCCGAGCAGCGGCTGCGCGACATCGTCGAAGCACATTTCAAGAAAGCGGCCGATGGCCGGCCCGTCGGATCCTCGGCCATCCTGGGCTCGCTGCTGCCCTGGACGGAGGACTCCCCCGTGTTCGCCAAAGTCTCCGTGTTCGAGTCCCCGGTCCCCATGGACCGCATTGCAGCGGAAATCGGGGCGGAGATCGCCGTCGTCGCGAATTCAATTGCCGACGAAGGCAGCCATGCCGGGGAGCTGTTCCAACGCGTCATCACCAAGGCAGACGGCGTAGCCGCCGCCATAGCCCGCCTAGGCATTGAGCGGGAGGACACCATCGCCTTTGGTGACGGCCAAAACGACCTCGAGATGATTTCCTACGCCGGAATTGGCGTGGCCATCGAGGGCTCCAACTCGGAACTACTCGCCGTGGCGGACCGCACCGCCTTGCCGCCGCGCGCCGAAGGGATCGCCGCCGCGTTCGCCGAGCTTGGACTGGTCTGAGCCGGCAACTTTTCCCGGGCGCCCGGAGACCGGCAATGCAGGTCCGCGTCACGGTCCATTTGCCAGTGACGTGAATCACGGGTAATGTATTTCCAACGGGCAACGCTGCCCGAAGGATTGTTACTCGGATACGAGGCAAGACCTGAGACGTACGGAAACGTGCGGCTTGGGTCTTTTTTTGTGCCCGAACGACAGAAGCGGACAGAAAGGACTGCCATGGCTTCCGTGAATTACCGGTCATTGGCCGCAGACATCCTGGAGGGTGTTGGCGGGGAACAGAATATAGCAGGTGCCACACACTGTGCCACGAGGCTGCGGCTGAAACTGCGCGACGACGCCAAGGCCGACACGGCCGCCGTCGAGAAGCTGCCCGGGGTCATCACGGTCATGAAGGCCGGCGGCCAGTACCAGGTGGTCATTGGCAATGACGTCCCCGTGGTGTTCGCGGAGCTCGGCAAGATCAGCCGCTTTGGCAACGACGACGCCACTGCCCAAGCCCCGGAGACGGGCAACGTCTTCAACCGCTTCATCCAGATGGTCTCATCCATCTTCCAGCCCATCCTCTGGCCCATGGCTGCCGCCGGTTTGTTCAAGGCGTTCCTGAGCATGGCCGCCACCTTCGGCTGGATGTCCGCCACCGACAGCACCTATGTGATCCTCAGCGCAGCCGCCGATGCCCTGTTCTACTTCCTGCCGCTGTTCCTGGCCGTCACGGCCGCCAAGCGCTTCAAGGCCAACCAATTCACGGCCATGGCAATCGCCGGAGCCCTGGTGTACCCCTCCATCGTGGCCATGAACGCCGCGGGCACATCCGTAGACTTCGCCGGAATCCCTTTCTCGGTCATGAACTACACCAGCTCGGTCATCCCGGTCATTGTCGCCGTCTGGCTGCAGGGCTACTTGGAGCGGTTCCTGCTCAAGGTCCTCCCGTCGGCCATCCGCAACTTCATGACTCCCCTGCTCGCCATGGCCGTCATGGTTCCTTTGACGCTGCTGACCGTGGGCCCGGCCACCATTTTCCTGGCCAACGGCCTCTCATCGGCCATCACCGCCACATTTTCCTTCGCACCCTGGCTCGCCGGCGCCCTCATGGGCGGCTTTTGGCAGGTCTTCGTGGTCTTCGGGCTGCACTGGGGCCTGGTCCCCGTCATGATCAACGACATCGCCACCACCGGATACTCCGTCATGATGGCCCCGCTGCTGCCGGCAGTCCTGGCCCAGTCGGCCGCGATGCTGGCCATCGCCCTGCGCAGCCATAGCGCCAAGCGGCGTGAAGTTGCCGCCCCCGCTGCCTTCTCCGGCTTCCTGGCCGGTGTCACCGAACCGGGCATCTACGGTGTCAACCTGCCCCTGAAGAAGCCGTTCTACTTTGGCATTGTCGGCGGTGCCGTTGGAGGTGCCATCGCGGCCATGGGCGGAAGCGCGGCAAGCGCGTTCGTGTTCCCCTCCCTCA
>JBAUMA010000524.1:0-2111 GCA_049578485.1 Specibacter sp. | reverse complement strand
GCGCTTGGCCCCCAGCTGCTTTTCCGCCTGTGCATACAGCGCTTGTGCCGTATCGGAGAGGTCAGAGACCTTTTGGCGTTCGAGTTCGGCCGAACTGGAAACGAACTTGGAAAGCGAGGTGCCGGAGAGCGATGCCGTCTCGGGTTTGGTCCCCGCTGCCCACTCACCGGCAACAACTAGATTTCCCGCAGCTTCAAGAGCGGCGGCTTCGGCGTCCTGAAGCGCAAGGTCGATCCGGGTTATTTGGGAGTCTAGAGATTTTGCGGATTTGGCTGGCGAAATTGAGGCAACAGCCAAACTTGCGGTGATGTTTTCGATCAATTTCGGGTTCAGCGCTGAATCGATCGAAGTTTCCGTGGGTGACGCGGAAGGTGTTGGTGCAGGGGCCGCTGTTGCGGCGGATGCCAGTACGGAACTGGCTATCAGTGCGGTGCTGGTCGCAATGACCATTTGTCGAAGAATAGACATGGGTTTCCCTAACTGCCTTGCAACGCAACCAGGTTTTGGAATCGTGGCCGGGCGAACCCTATTGCAGGATGGGCCTGCAGAGTCGCCGATCGTTCTTGGTCACGGGTTGAGTTACTTCCCCAAGAAGTAGGAGTGGTGGGGTGGCTAATGCAACGAATGCATAACGATCATGCAGGACGGATCGTGACCTTGTCGAGGCTTAAATCTCGAAAAGGTCACGAAAGCCGCAAATTTCGTGACCTTTTCGTGACCTGATTGTTTTTGGAAATCAGGGTCTCATGTGGGAATACCTGAAGATTCACCCCTTGGGGTGCGGATCACAAAACTTTTTTTCGAATTTGATGCGTTTTAGCCCCAGCCGAGCTCGTGGAGGCGCTGATCGTCGATTCCAAAGTGGTGGGCAATTTCGTGGACAACGGTGATTCCCACTTCTTCAACAACCTGCTTTTCGGATGAGCAGATCTCCAGGATCGCGTCCTTGTAAATGGTGATTCGATCGGGAAGGGCGCCGGCGTCCCATCCTCCATCCCGTTCCGTCAGGGAAGTTCCTTCGTAGAGCCCCAGCAATTTGGTGTCCGGAGCTTCCCCTGGCATCGGGGTGTAGGAGTCTTCGATAAAAATGACAACGTTGTCCATTAGGGCCAGAAGGTTGGCTGGAATCTCGTCCAGGGCCCTTTCTGCGAGCCGCTCAAATTCATCATCAGTCATTTCGAAAGCCATGAACTGAACTCTATCCGCAGGTTCCAGGGTGGATCCCCGGAACCCATCGACGTGAAAATCCGCGAATTTTCGGGGTGTTGGAGGATTTTCTGCCCGGATCGAACTCTCGTTTTGCACGATCTGATTTTTACCTCTATAGTTATTGGAGTCCACTGCGGCGGAGAAATTCAACGCAGAGGTTCCTGGCCCCCATCGTCTAGCGGCCTAGGACACTGCCCTTTCACGGCAGCGGCACGGGTTCGAATCCCGTTGGGGGTACGCATGAAATGCGGATTTTACAAGAGCGAAAAGCTCTGGTAGAGTTCTTGTCTTGTGAGCGAGGGAGACTTCGCAAGTAAGGCCCTGTAGCGCAGTTGGTTAGCGCGCCGCCCTGTCACGGCGGAGGTCGCGGGTTCAAGTCCCGTCAGGGTCGCTTTGGTTTTCTGGTTCGCCGGAAGATCGGGTGATCATCTAGCCTGATGATGCCAGGCTCTGTAGCTCAGTTGGTAGAGCGTTCGACTGAAAATCGAAAGGTCACCGGATCGACGCCGGTCGGAGCCACCATCTAAAACCCTCTTGGAAACAAGGGGGTTTTTGCTTTAACAAAATTCTGTGTTCGCGGGCCAGTCTCGGCGCCCAAGATTTCCCCGGGATCGCTTAGCAGAGGCCGGGTTAACCCACCCCCATTTTCTTCCCCTATATATAGGTATGAAAATCACGCTGCCATCGCCCGCCCAGCGGTCCTGAGACGTATCGCACATTCGGTTGTAGGCTGTGAGCAAGCAACCGGATGAGCGCTGGGGAGGATGAGCATGGTTGAACCACTTGATCGTGAAGAACCGCTGCAAGAATCGAGACAACCTGCGGCCGGTGGGACAACCAAGCTCACGGACTTGGCGATTGCCAAGGTTGCTGCGGGGGCCGCCCGGACCATTCCAGGGGTC
>JBAUMA010000523.1:0-1746 GCA_049578485.1 Specibacter sp. | reverse complement strand
CACTTTTCCAGACGGTCCAACAGGTCCGGGGCCACGTAAGTCACGTAGGCCTCGATCGTGTCCCAGGCTTCCTCGCCGGAGACGATGAGCTTGGAGAAGTCCTCGTTGAACACGTCACGGACCACCTTGATGGTCAGATCGGGTTCGCCGTACAGCATCTCCGGTGCGAGGGACTTGTGCGAGGTGGCCCGGGTGTTGATGCCTTCCCACTGGGCGCGCAGGCGGTTGATGTCATTGGTGAGTTCTTCCTCGCTGGCCCCTTCGGCGGCCGTGCGGACAATGACGCCGGCGTTTTCGGGCAGGTGGTCCTTCAGGACGCGCTTGAGGCGGTTGCGCTCCACATCGGGAAGCTTGCGCGAGATGCCCGTCATGGAACCGCCCGGCACGTAGACCAGGTAGCGGCCCGGCAGGGAGATTTGGCTGGTCAGGCGGGCGCCCTTGTGGCCGACGGGGTCCTTGGAGACCTGCACCAGGACGGAGTCGCCGGACTTGAGCGCGTTTTCGATCCGGCGGGGCTGGCCGTTGAGGTTGGCGCCGTCCCAATCAACTTCACCGGCGTACAGCACGGCGTTGCGGCCGCGTCCAATGTCGACGAACGCCGCCTCCATGCTGGGCAGCACGTTCTGGACCTTGCCCAGGTATACGTTGCCGATGAGCGAATCCTGCTGCGTCTTGGAGACAAAGTGCTCGGCCAGGATGCCGTCCTCAAGGACGCCGATCTGGATCCTGTCATCGCTTTGGCGCACCACCATGACCCGGTCCACCGACTCGCGGCGGGCCAGGAATTCAGCTTCCGTGATGACGGTGCGGCGGCGTCCGGAGTCGCGGGAATCGCGGCGGCGCTGCTTTTTGGCTTCCAGGCGGGTGGAGCCGCGCAGGCTCGTGACCCGATCGGAGGAGCTTGAAGAGGTCTCGGCCGGTGTGCGGGGGGCACGGACCTTGGTCACGGTGTTGGGCGGGTCTTCGTCGGTGCCGCCGGTCAGCTCCAGGTCCGCCTCGCCGCGGCGGCGGCGACGACGGCGGCGGGACGTCACGCCGTCGTCCTCGTTTTCCTCCGCGGCGGCGTCATCGGCGAAGTCTCCCTCGGTGGCCTTGTTGCGGCGTCCGCGGTTGCGACCCTTGCGCTGGCGGTTGCCGTCGGCGGCGTCCTCGGAATCCTCCGCGGCGCCCTCCTCGTCGGAGGTTTCGGTGGCGGCCGGGACGGCGAGGCTGAGGTCCGGGGCAAGGAACAGCGCGGACACACCGGTGGCCGGGGCCAGGAACAAGGACTCGGTGGCCGACGGCGCGGCCTCCGGAGCCTGCACCGGTGAGGCGGGTGCGGCCTCGGCAGCTGACACGGTTTCGTCCTCGACGGAGTCACCTGTGGAAACGGACTGTTCGGCAAGCGGGGCGGTGTCCGGCTTCGGTGCGCTCTTGCGCCGGCTGCGGCTTGCCCTCGGGGCGGCCGCTTCTTCAACAGCTTCTGCCGTTTCGGCCACAACGCCTTCGGCGGGAGCCACGTCAGTCTCAATAGCAGCCGTTTCCGCCGGAGTCGCTTCGGTCTTCCTGGCGGTGCGGCGGCGGGAAGGCGCCTTCTTGGCGGCGGGTGCGGACTCCAGGACCAATTCGTCCTGGACGGCCACGGGAGCCGCCGGCTGCTCGGCGTCCGGGATGGATGCCGGTGCGGTGACGGGGGCGGAGGCGCGGCGGCGGGGGGCACGCTTGGCGGAGGCGGCTGCCGGCTCGGGTGCCATGTCTGCGGCATCC
>JBAUMA010000522.1:0-15304 GCA_049578485.1 Specibacter sp. | reverse complement strand
GCGCTTGGCCGTGCGGCCGCCCTTGAGCCGCATCTTCACGTTCTGCTCAATGGGCAGCGCCTCTGGCGGACCCTTCTCCAGGAACTGGGCCAGCCGGCTCTGGGCCGCCTGGTATCGGTTGGCCATGTCGGAGCGGAACGCGGCCTTGGTCTTGTACATGTTGACGAGTTCCTTGAGCTTGATGTGCTCCTCGTCCCAGCGCTTGCGCAGCTCCTCAAAGCGGGCGTTGCGGTCCTCGCGGGCCTTGACGTACGACTCGAAACCGCCGCCGTGGGTCCAGCTGGAGGCGCCGTTGATGCCCGGCTCCAGGGTGACGATCCGGTCCGCGGCGTTGGCCAGCAGCTCACGGTCGTGGCTGACGAACAGCACCGACTTATCCGACGCAGCCATTTTCGCCTCGAGCCAGCGCTTGCCGGGCACGTCAAGGTAGTTGTCGGGCTCATCGAGCAGGAGCAGCTCGTCAGGGCCGGAGAACAATGCCTCCAGGACCAGGCGTTTTTGCTCGCCGCCGCTGAGCGAGGACGCCTTGCGGTACTGGGCGGTGTAAAAGTCCATGCCCATGGCGGCCATGGTCACTTCGTCCCAAGTGGTTTCCATCTCGTAGCCGCCCACATCGCCCCAGTCGGCAATCGCCTGCGCGTACGCCATCTGGGAGGGTTCATCGTCGCGCTCCAGCATGGCCAGCTCGGCGTCGTCCACGGCCTTGCCGGCAGCGGCGATGGTGGCCGAGGCTACGGAGAGCAGCAGGTCGCGCACGGTGCTGTTGTCGCGGACCTGGCCCACGAACTGGCGCATCACGCCCATGCTGCCGGAGCGCGAAACAACACCCTCGTCGGCCTTGATGTCCTGGCAGATGATGCGCAGCAACGTGGTCTTGCCCGTGCCGTTGGGGCCGATCAGCGCCGTCTTGGTGCCGTCGGAGACGCGGAAGTTCACCCCGTTCAGCAGCTGGCGGCCGTCGGAGAGAAAGTAGTCAATGTTTGCAACGTCGATGTGTCCCACACAGTAATTCTCCCATCCGGTTCCGTGTATGGGGAACGCACGACGGCGGTGCCCCCTTTCGCATCGAACGGGCACTTGTTGCTGGTGCCGGGTGAAAACATAGGCATCTTCTCCCCGTTCGACCGGATCGGGGGCCGTTGAGGGGCCGGTGGGGATAGCCCCACCCCCGCTTGACCGGCTGGCCTGATGGTTTCGGGCCCCGAATGCGGCAAGGATTGAACCATGAACACTTACGCGGCCACCACACCTTCACGATCCTGGCTCATTGTCCGCCCGGCCACGTGGCGCCAGATCGGCAGGGACCTGGCCTACATCCTGCCCGGCTTCTTCGTGTCGCTGGTGTCCTTCATTGTGCTGGTGACGTTGTTTTCCTTGGGTGTCTCCACGCTGATCATTTGGGTTGGCCTGCCGATCCTGATGCTGTGCCTTGCCGTTGCCCGCGGGTTTGCCTCGCTGAACCGGGCCACGCTGGCTCGCTGGGGCGGGGAGATTCCGCCGGTCCACTACAGGCCCCGGAACAAGAATTCCATTGGCGGCATGTTTAGGAACCTGGCCGATCCGCAGTTATGGAAAGACGTGGTCCACGGAACCGTGGTCTCCTTTACCTTCAGGACCGCTTCGTTCAGCATCGCCGTGACTTGGCTGGCCGTGGCTCTGGGCGGTTTGACGCAGTGGTTTTGGGGCAGCTTCCTCCCGGCGGATAACATGCCACTGGCGGAATTGATCGGCTTTGACCGCCTGCTCGGTGTGAGCCCTGCGGCGGCCGAGGGCTGGCTGGGGCTGGCGTACGGCGTCGTGTTTCTGCTGACCTTGCCCGTGGTCACGCACCTGTTGGCCGCCACGGATGCCGCGATGGCCCGGAGCCTGCTCACGAACGAGAACGCCGCCCTGCGCGCCCGCAGCGCAGAGCTGGCCAGCAGCCGGGCCCAGGTGGTCTCCGAGGAGGCGCAGACGTTGCGCAAGATTGAGCGGGATCTGCACGACGGCCCACAGCAACGCCTCATCCGCCTGCAAATGGACGTGGAGGCGGCCCAACGCCGGATGGACACCGACCCCGCAGCCGCCCGGGAACTCATGGACGGCGCCCTGGAACAAAGTCGGGAGGCCCTTGCTGAGCTGCGATTGCTCTCCCGTGGCATTGCCCCGCCCCTGCTGGCCGACCGCGGCCTGCACGCCGCCATCGCGTCCTTGGGCGGCCGGTCGACAGTCCCTGTGGAGGTGACAGGCAACCTCGAAGGCGGCGAGCGATTGGCCGAAAGCGCCGAGAACGCCGCATATTTTGTGGTCTCAGAGGCACTGGCCAACGTGTCCAAGCACGCCGGCGCCTCCAAGGCGCAGGTCAGGGTGGAGGTGACGCCCACCGAGCTGCTGTTGGACGTGTCCGACGACGGCCGCGGCGGCGCCCATGTGGGCAAGGGCCACGGGCTCGCGGGGCTGGTTGACAGGCTTTCAGGGGTCGACGGTTCGCTGGAAATCAGCAGCCCCGAGGGCGGCCCCACCCTGGTGCGTGCCTGCATCCCGCTACGCTGAAGCCATGCGTGTTGTTTTGGCCGAAGATTCCGTCCTGCTCCGTGAGGGCCTGGTCCGTTTGCTCGAAGAGACTGGCGCGGAGGTTTGCGCGGCCGTCGGAGACGGTACGGCGCTGCTGGCGGCCGTGGCCGAGCATCTCCCCGATCTGCTGATCACCGATGTTCGGATGCCGCCATCGCACCGGGACGAAGGGCTCAAGGCTGCCCTGGAAGTCCGGGCGTGCTACCCGTCAATGGCCGTGCTGGTGCTCTCCCAATACGTGGAGCTGACGTATGCCAGCGAGTTGCTGGCCGGAGCTGCCTCCGGAGGCGGCGTGGGGTACCTGCTGAAGGACAGGGTGGCCCGCTTCGAGGACTTTGCCGACGCCATTGACCGAGTGGCCGGCGGCGCCACCGTGATTGACCCGGAGGTGGTCAGCGCGCTGCTGGCCAACCGTGGTGCCGCGGACCCCGTAGGCTCCCTCACGCCGCGCGAGTCCGAGGTGCTGGCCTTGATGGCGGGCGGGCGCACCAATGCCGCCATCGCCAAGCACCTGGTGGTCAGTGCGGGGGCCGTGGAAAAACACATCAGCTCCATCTTCGCCAAGCTCGGCCTGCAGGCCACCGGTGACGACCACCGCCGCGTGCTGGCCGTGCTGGCGTACATGCAGCAGCGCTAGAACCTCAAAGGGGGCGGAGGGCGGCCCCGGGACCGTGGTCCCAAGGCTGCCATCCGCCCCCTCAGTGAGTGGTGCTAGTTCTTGTTTGCCTGTTTAGGCACCACCACCATGGCCGAAGAGGCCACCACGGCCGCGCCGCGTTGCAGCGTGAGCGTGTGCATGCCGTTGGCCAGGTTCGACGGAAGGTTCACGATCGCCGAAACGGTGCCGTCGGCGGCTGCCGTAAAGTCAGCCAGTTTCACCTGATCCGCCTTGCCCGGGCGGACGTTGGTCCACAGCGAGTAGCTTGCACGCGGCACGAGGCCGGACGCATGAACCGCCACGCTCAAACCGGCCGAAACCTTGGACGGTGCCGTCAGGGTCGGGGTACCCTGTTGCGGCTTGTCGATCGGAGCCACCACTGCATCCACCGTCGAGGCTGAGGACAGCCCGGCGTTGTCAGTGGCACGGTAGGCGACGGACACGCCGTCGTCCCCTGCCTTTACGGGGGCCGTGTATGCCTGCCAGCTGGTGCCGCCATCGGTGGAGAATTCCACCTTGGCGACGCCGGAGCCGGCGTCGGCGGCCGTCAGCGTGACGGTCCGGGCCGAGTTGTCCACCGCGGCGGTGACGGTCGGCACGGTGGTGTCGACCTTCAGTTCGCCCAGGTTCTTGGCCGTTTCCAGGTTCGCGGCGGCGTCGCTGGAGCGGTAGTTCACCGTGGCGATGCCCTCGGGGAGGGTGAACGCCTGGGTGTAGGGGACCCAGGGGCCGGAGCCGAGCTGGTATTCGGTCTTGGTGACGCCCACGTTGTCCGTGGCCGCCAACGTGACGGTCGGTGCGGTGGTGTACCAGCCGGTGGCCGCCGGTGCCGCCGGGTTGACCGTGGCAGTGGTGACCGGAGCTGCCGTGTCCTTGGGAGCCTCGGCACACTGGAACTTGGCATTTCCCCACACACCGTGGGCGCCGTTGATGGCGCCGGCGGAAATCGGGTCCACGCGCAGCTCCACGTAGGAGATGCCCGTCAGGTCCAGGTCCAGCTTCTCGGGTGCAAAGCCATTGACGAAGGTCCGGCTCTGGTAGAGCTGCTTGCCGTCGCCGATCACGGTGAAGATGATCTTCCCCTGGAAATTTCCCTCCAGGCCCACCTCACTGGTGAAGCGGCTGCACTGTCCGCCTACGTAGTAGCTCAGGTTCGACGGCGCATGCACGCCCAGGCCCTTCGCGTACGTGGTGGTCATGGGGGTGGCGCCGGTCTTGTCAACAATTGTCAGCGGCACATCCGGGGAGTTTGCCGCATCCTTGTTGGCAACGTCCTTGCCCATGACCCCGTAGCCGTTGGTGGCCGAAACCGGTGTCAGATCGGAAGCAAACGTATCCACCTTCGGGGCTGCCGGCAGCGGGAAGTCCACCACCTTCCAGTCAAAGATCTTCACGTTCTCGGCAACCGGGAGGGTGACTGAGGCCAATTGCTTGCCCGGGATCAAACGGATGGTGTCCGAATAGGCCTGGTAGGCACTGGTGGTGTATTCCGGGTTCGCCGCGTTGGCCTGGCTGTTGCGCCCCAGCGACTTGATGGCCGTCTTGGTGCCCTGTGCATCGCCCTGGATCAACCAGTTCGGGAAGTACAGGGTCTGCTTCTGGCTGGTGCCGTCGGCGTAGTTGATGGTCAGTTCCGGGGAGACGCCTGCACCGGCTGCGGCCGAACCGAGGACGGCCAGGTCGGTGCCCTGCCCTGTCAGGGCAACGGTCTGCCCGTTCAGTGCCACGGCGTTGTTCTTGTCCGGACCCACGGCGGGCCAGGTGTAGTTGACCTCGGTGGCCAGACCGGCGTCCACGGTGACCGTGGAGCCCGGGGTGACGCCGCCGGCGGGGACGGTGGCGTTCTTCAGGGCATCGGCGTTGAAGGACGCCCCGCCGCCGTCGAAGTTTCCGATCTTGTTGTCAAAGGCGCCCTTGGGGGTGGTGACGGAGACGTTGTTGAACGCTCCGGCCAGGGATCCGTAGGCCACGTAGATCTGGTTGGCACCGGCCACCTCACGGGCGGTGTTTGCCGAGTCCATGTACGTTGCCTTGGCACTGACGGTCTGTGCACCGGCAGCGGAGTCCGCGCCCGGTGTCAGCTCAAACGTTGCCCGCACCGTGGCACCGGCCCCAACGCTGGCGACGGTGGCGCCCTGTGCGTTGGCAACCGTCCATCCTGCCGGGACAACGGGGGTGATGACAACGTTGGACTTGGCATTGCTGCCATTGTTTGTGAAGGCCACGGCGGCGGTGGTCTTTTGGCCCTGGAAAACCTTTGCATCCAGGCTGACGGCAACCTGGGCGGCGAGGGAATCGGAATCGGTGCCGCCGACGGCGGAACTTCCCTTGAGCGTGACCGTGGCGGTTGCCGTTGAGTCAACGTTGCCGGCCTTGACGTGCACGGTTCCGCCGGTATCGGCCGCGTCGAAGTACCAGCCGGTGGTGGCTGCCTTGAACGCAGCCGCATCGGCGACCTTGGCCAAAGTTGTGGCGCCAACGGTAACCACGGAGGGCTGTGAGCCGCTGTGGACCTCCAGCAGGTACGGGCGGGTGGCAGCCTTGCCGGCGTAGTCGCCGTCGCGCTTGCCAATGGTGACGGTGACGTCGCCGCCGTTCTTGACCGGGGCGGTGACCTGGAAGCCCTGCTTGCTGGTCTTGCCGTTGCGGTAGTCGCGGGTGACCTTGTCGTCCTCGTTCATGGTGAAGGACGAGGCTCCGGAGGGGTATACATCCACCGTGATGGGCGAGTTTTCCGGGACCAGAGAGGCGTTGCGGGCAATTTCACCCTGCGGCACCACGGCGCCGGCCCGGACGAACATGGGCAGTTTTTCCAGGGGGGCGTCGTAGCCGTTGAGGACCTGGCCGCCCTGGTAGACGGTGCCGGTCCAGTAGTCCACCCACTGGCTGCCGGCGGGAAGCACAATGCCGTTGCGCACCGAGCTGCTGGTGGAAACCGGGGCGATCAGGTAGTTGGACCCAAGCATGAACTGGGTTTCGGCTTCCTTCGTGTAGGACAGCTGATCGTTCGGGAATTCCAGCGGCATGCTTCGCATCATGCCAACACCGTTGGTGCTGGCGTCGACTGCCAGCGAGTAGATGTACGGCATGAGTTCCTGGCGCATCTGCAGGTACTTGCGGTTGATCTCGGTAGCGGCGTCGCCGTAAAGCCACGGACGCTTGTCGGTGGGGGCCCAGCCGCTCATCGAGTACAGTTCCGGCGCAAAGGCCTTCCACTGCAAGTCGCGGACGTAGCTTTCGGTACTGCCGCCGAAGATGCCGTCGATGTCCGAGGTGGTGAACGCCTGGCCGGAGTTGGCAGCGCCGGCAAGGGCGGAGACACCCCAACGGCCCTGGTCCAGGTTGCCGGAGTGGTCACCCGTCCACTGGACGCCGCAGCGCTGGGCTCCGGCCCAGCCCTCGACCATGAGCGTGTTGGCACGGCCCGTGGAATAGCTTTCAATGCCGGACTTGGAGGCCTCGCAGCCGGTCAGGGCCAGGCGATACCCTTCGCCCACCCAAGCCACGTCGAGCTTGCGCATTGCGATGCCGTCATTGCCAACTTCGGCCGGCTGGGCGGTCAGGGAACGCTGCGTCCACAGGCCGGTCTTGAGGTCCGCTTCAGCCTTGATGGCCTTGACCGTGTTGCCCAGGCCCTTGTCCGTGCTGGCCGGATCATACGGGGCATTCTTGTCGTAACCGGCGGCGTCCTGGGTATATTCGCAACCGTAGCCGTCATTGACGATCATCCAGCCGGCCGGCATGTCCTGGGCCTTGAACTCCTTGGCCGTGGTGACGGCGTCATAGGTGTGTTGCTTGGGCGTGGTGGCGCTGGTGTAGCCCGACGACGAATAGGTGGGGCTCGAGCGGTTGTAACAGTCGGCGTCGCCGTATTCCAAGCCATATACGGGAGGCAGGTTGGGACGGCCCGTCAGCTTGGTGTAGCCGTCCAGGTTTTCCTTGTAGTCACCGACAAAGTAGTACGCGTCAAAGCGCGTTTCCCTGTGCGTGGTGGTCTCGTTGTCGGTAAACGTATACGAGCCGGGGGTGAAGGTGTTGCGCAGCACCCCGTAGCCGGCACTTGTCATGTAGTACGGCACCGCATTGGGGTTGCCGCCGTCGGCCCAGTTGTAGTTGGTGGAGACGTTGATGGTGGAACCCGTGTGGACCACGCGGCCGTTTTGCATGCCGCCACCCAGGAACTGCTCGCCGGCAACCGGCTTCAAGTGCTGGGTGGTGGTGTCGGAGCCAAAGCTCAGGGCGGAGGATTCCTGCCAAACGACGCTGCCGTCGGCGTGCCTGAGCGTGAAGGCGCCCGTTGCCTTGTTGGCTTCGAGCCTGATCTTGGCGGTGGCCATGGTCACCATGCCGCCCGCGTCGGTAACTGTGACATTGCCGGCCTTGAATTCGCCGGCGCCGACCACGATGTTCGCGGAGCGTGTGTCGTCCGCGGGGGAAGCCGGCGTGTTGGCCGGGTCGGTGAACGTACCGGTGGGGGTGGCTTCCAGCCGAAAATTTCCGTCGTCGAGGAAGGTGACCCGAATGGCGCCCTTGTCAGGGGTCAGGGTGACGACGTTGTTGGTTTTCACAAACGACTTGATGGCGCCCAGGGTGGTACCCGAAGCGTCCACTGCGACTTCCGCCTTGATGTTGGACGCGGCGATGGGTGTTCCGGGCGCCGCCATTGCCGCCTGGGACAGTGCGAGGGCGGGGACGGTGCCAACTGCCAGAAGCCCGGCAAGGGCCAGTGCGGCGGCACGCGTTGTCAGGTGCCCCCGTCCGGGAGGCCTTGCCGGCGTCCTGGCCGGATTCTTCTCGTGAAGCGGTGACATACTGACTCACTTTCAAGCGTTAGCGATGATTTGTGACTTGTTTATGCATTAATCACTCACTAACAATCACTCAGAAATGTGACGCAGGTCAAGTCTCCATTTTTGTTATGGATATCAATTGGCGCATTGGGGCGCACCGGGACAATTGTGACGCAATCCGGGGCGGCGCAGACACAAACGCAGCATTCCTCGCCAATGGGCAGTCATAGATACCGACAGGCACCTGTCATGTCGTCCTGGGGCAAAGTGCCGAGTGCCGCCGTTTTCTTGTTACGGATATCTTCCAGGCCGTCAGGGGCCCGTTGGACTACTCCCGGTTGTCTGCGGATCGCCTGCGGCCGAGGTTGATGCGGACTCGGTAGCCGTCGATGGCGATTCGGAGGATTGGGTCTTGGCGGGGGCAGACCCGGATGGAGTTAGGGTCGTGCCGGGTGTCGTGGTCGTGGTCGGCGCGGTCGTACGCGGGGGGCTGGACGTGCCCGGAGGCGAGGTCGTGGCCGGCGGGGTGGTGGCCGGCGTCGTCACAGGCGGGGTTGTTTTCGGAGGGGTGGGCGGCGACGTAACCGGCGGCGTCGCAACCGGAGGAGTCGTCTTCGGAGGAGTGGTCGGCGTCGTCACGGGGGGCGTGGTGGCCGGAGGCGTCTTGCTCGGGTGGGTGGTCGGCGGTGCGGTCGACTTTGAAGGCTTGGGTTTGGCCGTCTTGGCCGGTTCGGTCTTGCTGGAGGCCTTCAGGGCTGCCTTGTCCTTTGCGGCCTTGTCTTTCGCGGACTTATCCTTGGCAGCCTTGTCCAGTGCGGCAAAGCCGGGCATGGTGAAATACGTGGAGGAGCTGCTGGTTTCGGCCGGCGTGTGCATGATGGTGCCAACGGATGGGTTCAAGGCGCTGATCATGTGGCCGTTGCCGATGTAAATGCCGATGTGCGACCAATGGTTGGGGCCGTCGGGGTTCTGGACCACCAGGTCTCCGGGCTGCGGGTTGTTCGTTTTCACCATGGGCAGCCACTGTTCGGTGCGTGGAAGGGCAACACCGGCCTGGGCATAGGCCCACTGGACAAACCCGGAGCAGTCCCAGCCGGTGGCAAAACTGGTGCCGCCCCACACATAGCTGTGACCGAGACCCTGGTATGCGGCCTCCAGGATTTCCTTGCGAACGGTGGACATCAGCTGCACAGAAATTTCCGGGACGTCCCCGCGCATGGCTGTGACGGGACGGCCCAGTTGGGGTGTGCTGGCATCGGGGTTGGTGAGGTCGAGGACCACCTTCGGCTTGGGCTTTTGCGCCAAAATCAAGGTGTTGGCAAAGGTGATCTTGATGCCGACGCTTTCGGCGGCAAAGGAATCGAACCCGGCGTCCGCGGCGATCTCCACGGTGGCAGTTGGCGTGACCTGATCGAGCGCGGCTGTGGAGGCGGCATCGGCCATGGATGTGTTGGCGTATCCGGCCCCCACAAAACCCCCTGAGGCAAGCAGCGTGCAGGCGACAGCCATGCTCAATTGGTAGCTTCGATGCCTGCCATGCGGTGACGCCACTGAAGAATCCCCCTGCTCCGTTGCACTCGGTACGGCTGAGCCTACGCCGCTTCCTCAAATGCAAACAGTATTTTCACGCAATGACACAAGATGTCTTAAGTGAACGCAGCCATCGCGGATTCCGCACAGATTCGGCCATCCCAAACAGGGGTGCGTGCCGCCCTTTATCCGGCCGTGCGGATGATCCTGCGCTGGGTCGCCACGGCGATGGCGGCGGTGCGGTTGTCCACGCCCAATTTGTCATAGATATGCACCAAATGGGTCTTCACGGTGGCCTCCGAGATGAACAGCTGCTTGGCCATGGCCTTGTTGCTCATGCCGGTGGCGAGCAACTCCAGGAGCTGGACCTCGCGGGCCGACAAGACCGGCTCGGGGTTGCGGATCCGCCCCAGCAGGCGCGCGGCAACTTCCGGCGCGAGCGCCGTTTGCCCGGCCGCAGCGGACTGCACGGCGGCACGGATCTGCTCCGGCGGGGCGTCCTTGAGCATGTACCCGCTGGCCCCGGCCTCCACGGCCGCCAGGATATCGGCGTCGGTGTCATAGGTGGTCAGGATCAGCACGGGAGGCGCCGCTGCCAGCGCCTTGACGGCCCTGGTTGCCGTGACGCCGTCCATGCCGGCGCCCATCTGCAGGTCCATGAGCACCACGTCCACGGGCTCCCCCAGCGTTTGCAGCCGCTGGATTTCCTTGAGAGCGGCACCACCCTCGGCCGCCTCCGCGACCACCGTGAACCCCTCGAATTCCGTCAACATGGCCCGCAGGCCCGCCCTCACAACCGGGTGGTCATCCACCAACAAGATCCGTATTTCACTCACGCCGAGGCCTCATTTTCCGTCGCATGGCCAATCCCCAACGGCAGCCGGATGGCCACCACGGTTCCCTCACCGGGCGCGGACTCAATCTCCAGCGTCCCGTTTTGCGCCGCAACACGTTCGGCCAGCGACTTCAACCCAAACCCGCTCCCGTCGGCCCTGGCGGCCACGGCGTCGGCGAGCGTTGCCGGATCAAAGCCGCGGCCGTCGTCGAACACGTCAAGGGCCACCTCGCTGCCAAGATACGCCAGGCTGACGACGGCGTTGCTCGCCTTTGCGTGCAGCCAGACGTTGGCCAGGCCGGACTGGGCGGCGCGCAGCAGGGTGACCCGGTACGGCTGCGGCAAGTCCACGGGGTCACCGTCCACGCGAAAAGTGCAATTTAGCTTGACACCTCGGGCGGCCGCCTCCAGTTGCGTCTTCCCGCACAGTCGGCCAAGGGTTTCCACCAGGGACGCTTCCTGAAGCGCCGGAGAGGACAGTCCGCGCACAAAGTTCCTTGCCTCCGCCAGGTTTTCCGACGCCGTGGCCTCCACCATGGCGATCGATTCCCGGGTGGATTCCACATCCCCGGACTCCAGGGTCCGCCCGGCTGCCCGGGACACCAAAATGATGGAAGAGAACCCCTGGGCCAGGGTGTCGTGGATTTCCCTGGCCAGGCGGGCGCGTTCGGCCAGCACGCCGGCTTCATGTTGGGTGGCGGCCAGCTCGGCGCGCGTGCGCCTTAGTTCGTCGGCGTCGCGGCGCTGGTTTTCACCCTCCCGGTACAACAACATGTACGCCTTCGAGGTGACGATGGAAAACGCGGCGCCAAAGGCAGGTCCCAGGATCACCGGCAGGGGTGGGGTCGGGGCGCCGGTGGCCTGCCATTGCGTCATCACCACCACGGCGGTCATGACCACCACGGCCAGGATTCCGGCCCACCGCGGCAACAGGTGCAGGTGCAGGAAGAACAGCGGGAACACGAGCCAGGAAAACTCCACCGATCCAAGCATCAGCACGGCCCACAAAGCGGTGACCAGGGCCAGCCACGCGTAGGCATAGCGGCCGGGGTTCCGGCCGGCACCCGCGGAGAAGCGCTTTTCCGCCACGGTGCCCAGCAAATACACCACTGCCAGCAGCAGCGACAGGGCCAGGTACAGGAAGCGCTCGGGCCGGTCCAGATGGGTTGTGAGCAGGCGGACCACGGCCACTGCCAGCAGGATCGCGAAGCCAACATGCAAGGTGACCCGCAAGAACCGCAGGATCGCGGCACTCGTCACGGGCGGGGCTTCCATGGCAGACATGCCACCAGCTTAGGCGGTTGCGGCACGCTCGCGTATCAACCTTTTGGTTGACAGGGGAATCAACCATTGGGCACGCGGGGATCATCCAACTCCGCGATGGAACCGGGCACGAAGGAATGGACAGTGGAAGTAAGAGAAAAGCCCGTAGTCCACGGGCCTTGCCGTTCCAAGAAAGAAGCCCCATGTTCCTCGCACTCAGAGACATCCGCTTTGCCAAAGGCCGCTTTGCCCTCATGGGCACTGTGGTGGCACTGATCAGCCTGCTGTTGGTGATGCTCTCGGGCCTCACGGCAGGGCTGGGGAACCAGTCCACCTCCTCCATCGCCGATCTTGGCAAGGCGACCGGTGCCCCCGTCAACCAGATGGTGTTTGGTGCGCCCGGGAAGAACACGCCCACGGTGTCCTTCACCGAAAGCGAGATCACCCAGGGCCAGCTCGATGCGTGGGGCAAGCAGCCCGGAGTGGCGTCGGCGGTGCCGCTGGGCATCAGCCAGACCCGCCTCCAGGGTGCCGGCGCCACCAAGGGCACCACCAACGTGGCCGTGTTCGGTGTCGGGGACAAGGGCGCCGAAGCCGGGATCACGCCGTCGGCCGTCACGGACGGAACCGTGGTGATTGGTGAGGGCGTGGCCAAGCAGCTGGACCTGTCCGCCGGCGAGTCCGTCTCCATGGGCGGCACCGTGCTGAAGATTTCCGCCGTCGTGCCCGACCAGTGGTACTCGCACACCTCCGTGGTGTGGACCACCCTGCCCACCTGGACCAAGCTGGCGCACCTGAGCGATCCCGGGCAAATCGCCACCGTGGTTGCCGTGACGTACGACGCCGGTGCAACGGTTGACGCCGACGCCGCCAATGCCACCGCAGGCACCGTCAGCACCACCCGTTCCGGATCCTTTGCCGGCCTGGGCGGCTACAAGAGCGAGAACGGCTCCCTCATGATGATGCAGGCGTTCCTGTACGGCATCTCAGCCCTGGTGATCGTGGCCTTCCTGACCGTGTGGACCGTGCAGCGAACCCGTGACATCGCCGTCCTGAAGGCCATGGGCGCCTCCGGGTCCTACCTGTTGAAGGACGCCATGACGCAGGCTGCCATCGTGCTGCTGGCCGGCGCCGCACTGGGCGGGCTGATCGGCCTGGTGGGCGGGATCTTTGCCGCCAAGGCCGCCCCCTTCCTGGTCACCCCCGCCACCACCTTGCTGCCCGTGGTCGGCATCGTGGCCCTGGGCTTGGCCGGCGCCGCACTGGCCGTCCGCAAGGTCACCCGGGTCGACGCCCTGATCGCCCTCGGCGGCAACTAACCCCCACCCGGTGGTCGAAGCTGTCGAGATCCCCACACACCCCCTCGTTGAGGGGACACATCCCCCCGGAGATGTGTCCCCTCAACGGAAGCCAAACCCAAGGAAGCCCCCAATGTCCGCATCAAACTCCGCACTGAACCTGATCAACGTCACCCTCGACTACCCGGACGGGGAAGGCACCATCACCGCCCTGGACAACGTCAACCTGAGGGTTCGCGCCGGCGAATTCCTCTCCCTGGTAGGCCCCTCCGGCTCCGGCAAGTCAAGCCTGCTGGCCGTGGCCGCCACGCTGATCAAGCCCACCGCCGGCGTTGTCCTTATTGACGGCGTCGACGCCACGGCAGTGTCCGCCAAGGAACTGGCCACGCTGCGCCGGGACAAGGTGGGCATCATCTTCCAGCAGCCCAATCTCCTGGCCTCGCTCACGGCCGCCGAGCAGCTCATCATCGGCGACCACCTGCGGGGGAAGTCCGTCCGCGCTGCGGCGGGCCGGGCCGCGGAGCTGCTGGACGTCGTCGGGCTCTCCGACAGCGTCAAGAAGCGCCCGCACCAGCTTTCCGGCGGCCAGCGCCAGCGCGTCAACATCGCCCGCGCCTTGATGGGTGATCCGACGGTGTTGCTGGTGGATGAGCCGACGGCGGCCCTGGACCATGAGCGCAGCGAATCGATCGTGCGCCTCCTGCGCCAGGTGACGGACGAGTTCGACGTGGCCACCGTGATGGTCACCCACGACACCGAGTTTGTTCCGCTCACCGACGCGGTGGCCACCATGCGCGACGGCGTCCTGACGGCGGCGGTTCCCGCCGGGGCAGGCGTTTGAGGTCCGCGGGAAAGGCCCAAGATCAGGCACCCATGCAATAACATGGGGGAAACTGCATTCCTGAGTCACCCGAAACGGAGCCATCTCTTCATGAAACGCGTCCTCGCCCTTGCCGGTAGCCTCATCCTCGCCTTCACCATGTCCGCTTGTGGCGCCTCCTCCGGTCCCGTCGGCACCTGGGGCGATGGCCACAACACTGACAAGCAGCCGTACCTGGAGCTTTCCCTGGCTGCCGAACAGACCGGCGACCAGGCCGGTTACGTGACGGGCAGCGATGGATGCAACCGCATTTCGGGGCAGTGGATGTACGCCGCCGGCGAGCTCACCTTCCCGCAGTTGGGATCCACCCAAATTGGGTGCAAAGACGTCAACACCTGGCTGTCCAAGGCCAAGGGTGCAAAGCTCGACGGCAACGTTTTGACCATCACCGATGCCACGGGGGCCCCGATCGGCACCCTGAAGCGCCAGGGCTGACCTCCGCCCCACGCTTGCAACTGACCCGCACTAGTGGTTGAAAACGCCCCGAAACGGGTGTTTTCAAACGGGCCCACGCCCGCGAGGGGCCCCAACTGAGGAACGAGGTTGGGGCGCGGGTGGGGACTAGTGCGGGTCAGTTTTGCGTTTAAGAGCCTAAGACCCTGGCGTCTTGTTCGTCGTCGTATTCGTCGCGGGCCCGCAGCATGGAGGAGACGTTGTTCTCAGCCCACAGGCGCAGCGCTGTCAGGGGTTCCAGCAGGGTCCTGCCCAGCGGCGTGAGTTCATAGTCCACGCGGGGAGGCACCTGCGCAAATACCGTCCGCTTGAGCAGTCCGTCGCGTTCAAGGGCGCGCAGGGTCTGGGTCAGGACCTTCGGGGTCACCACGTGGACGCGCTCGCGCAGCTCGGAGAATCGCAGGGGGCCGTCGGCCAGCACCTGGATGACCAGTGTTGTCCACTTGTCGCCGATGCGCGCAAAGACCACCCGCGAGGGGCATTGCGGGTCAAACACGTTGCCGGTGAAGTCTTTGGTATCCATTTGGTAACTCAGTTTCCTTGCGCGCATTGATTTCCAATAGATACTATTGTCTCATTAGTTTCCCACAGATACCAATGAGGAGTTCCCATGAAGATCGCAGTTTTTGGCGCAACGGGCATGGTCGGTTCACAAATCGTTGCCGAGGCCCTGCTCCGCGGACATGACGTCACCGCAATTTCCCGCTCCGGCAACACGGTGGAGGGCTCCCCTGCCGCGACGGCGGTTGCCGGGAACATGGCCGACGCCGGAACCGTCGCCTCCGTGGCTGCCGCCCACGACGCCGTCGTGGTCGCCACAGGGCCCAGCCGCACGGGCGGCGACCACCAGGAATGGCTGGACGCGATGACATCGGCCATGGCCAGCGTTGGCGGCACGCGCACGCTGGTGGTTGGCGGTGCAGGCACTCTGACGGTGGATGGCGTGCGGCTGCTGGACCTGCCGGACTTCCCCGCCGCCTACAGGCCGGAAGCACTCACGGCCGCCATCGCATTGGAAGCCATCCGAGCCCTGCCGGCTGAGGC
>JBAUMA010000521.1:0-13025 GCA_049578485.1 Specibacter sp. | reverse complement strand
GGTCCGAGCTCGTCGAGACCCGGGTCAGTTGCTGAAACTTGGCACTACACTTTTTGAACTTTGAAGGACTTCCTATGCGGTATGTAGTTGGCGTTGACCTTGGCGGAACCAAGACGGCGGCCGGCGTGGTCGGCGAGGACGGCTCGGTACTGCTTACGGACCAGGTCCCCACGCTGAATCGCGACGGCGGCGAGGCCATCCTGGACGCCACGGCCGCGCTGGTGCGCTCGCTCATTGAGAGGGCCGGCGCCCAGGGCGCCACGGTGGACGCCGTGGGCATTGGTTCGGCCGGCGTCATCAACGCCGCCGAAGGCACCGTCATCTCCGCCACCGACGCGATCCTTGGCTGGACCGGAACCCACATCACCGCCGGACTGACGGAGCGGCTGGGACTGCCGGCCGCCGTCGTCAACGACGTGCATGCCCACGCACTTGGCGAGGCCTGGCTCGGCGCGGGTGCGGGCACCGCCACCTCCCTCATGGTCGCCTTTGGCACCGGCGTGGGCGGCAGCTTCGTGGTGAATGGGCAGCCGCTGCTGGGGCACCATTTTGTGGGCGGGCACGTGGGCCACTTCGCCTCGCCGCTGGCCGTTCACCGCGGCGTCCCACTGCCGTGCTCGTGCGGCCATGCGGGTCATGTGGAGGCCATCGCCTCCGGGCCTGCCATCCACTCCGCCTACCTGCGCGAGGGAGGCAGTGCTGCACTCGCGGACACCCGTGCCGTGTTCGACGCCGCCCACCTGGGCGATGAACTGGCCCTCTCCGTCATTTCCATCGCCGCGGGCGCCGCTGGCCAGGCCGTGGGCGGGCTCGTAAACATCCTGGACCCCGCAGTGGTGGTCATCTCCGGCGGGCTGGCTGACGCCGGCGAGCTGTGGTGGGGCACCATGGAACGGGCGCTGCGTGCCGAATTGCTGGCGCCCCTGGCATCCGTGCCGGTGGTCCGGGCATCGCTGGGCAACACGGCAGCCATTGTGGGCGCAGCCTCGCTGGTCCTGGCGTAATCATTCGTTCAACCCTTATCTAGGAGTCACCGTGACGCTGAAACTGACCAACCTCGATTCCCTCGCCGGCGCGCTAGTGGTCTCCGCCCAGGCGTACCCGGGAGAGCCCATGCGCGACCCCCGCACCACGGCCCAGGTGGCGGCGTCGGCCGTGATTGGCGGCGCCGCAGCCATCCGGGTCCAGGGCATCGCCGACATCCAGTTCACCCGTGCAGCCGTTGAGGTTCCCGTGATTGGCTTGTGGAAGGACGGCCACGACGGCGTCTTCATCACCCCCACGCTCCAGCACGCGCTCTCCTGCGCCAGCGCCGGAGCGCACATCGTGGCCATCGACGGCACGCGCCGCCCCCGCCCCGACGGCCTGACGCTTGCCGAAACCATTGCCGGCATCCACACCCAGTCCAACGCACTTGTCATGGCGGACTGCGGCTCCCTCGAGGACGCCGTGGCCGCCGCGGAAGCCGGCGCCGACCTGATTGGCACCACCCTGGCCGGCTACAGCGGCGAACGCCCCAAGACCGACGGCCCCGACCTTGAACTCATCGCCCAGATCGCCGCGGCGGACTTGGGTAAGCCGCTGATCGCCGAGGGCCGCATCCACTCCCCCGTCCAGGCACGCCAGGCGCTCGACGCCGGCGCATTCGCCGTGGTGGTCGGCACCGCCATCACCCACCCGGCCACCATCACGGGCTGGTTCAAGGACGCGTTGGGCGCATAGCCGCTCCGGCCATGAGGGCCGAGTGCATACATAAGGCGACATATAGGGCGGCACCCTCATCGAGTGCACAGATAAGGCGACTCCCCCGGCGAGTCGCCTTATCTGTGCACTCGGCACTTCGTGGCGGGCTCCCGGGCGGCCGCCGGGCAAAAACCGCGTCAGTATTGCGAAAAACTCCAGCTGTCGGCACTTAATTGAAGTCATGAGGCACCCGCCCGTGGCAAGGTGGCTACTAAAGAGGCGCGCACCATTTTTGCACTGACCGGTCAGGTCTGGTAATTTGGTGCAGCTAACCCCACCGCCAAAGGAGCGCCCCACATGCTCACCGCCAACCGGCTGCACATCGACGGGCGCCGCCACACGCTGCTGCCTTCCACCACACTTGAAGCGCGCCGGGCCGAGGTATTGCTCATTCAAGCCGACGGCCAGGAACGGCGCACGGCCCTCTCATTGGCGCTGACCGGGCGGATGAAACCTTCGTCCGGCTCGGTGGTGCTGGGCCACGACGACTCCATCGCCGCCCTTCGCAAGCGCAGCGCCGTCGTCGACTCCCCCGATGTCAACGAACCGGAAAACCACCTGACGGTGCGCTCGCTGGTGTCCGAGGACCTCGCCTTGGTGCCGTTCAAATTTCGCGACAGGACCCGTCCCACCGCATGGCTGGTCGGGCACGGGTTCCGTGACCTGCTCGGCAAATGGGTTGAGGAACTGGAGCCCGAGCGACTGCTGCACCTGCAACTTGAGCTTGCCTTGGCCAACAAGGATGTTGACTTGGTGGTAGTCGACTCCCCCGACAGGCATACGGCCGACGTCGCCGCCTGGCTGCCGCTTTTGGAACGAACCGCCGCGGGTGACTTGGGCCGGGACCCAGAGGCGCCATCGGCGGGCCCGGACCGGCCGCTGATGGTCATTGCCGTGGTGGGCAGGCTCCCCGACGACTGGGAGGGCCCGTCGGCCGTTGCCGGCAACGCGGCCGACGAGACCCCTGTGGTCGAAACTGACGAGACCCCTGTGGTCGAAACCCAGGTCTCGACAAGCTCGACCACCGACTCCACCGACTCCACCGAACCGGAGGAAACCCGATGACCGTGTTCCGATTGGCGCTGTCCGAACTCAAGCGCATGACCGGCGGCCTGCTGCCCAAACTGACCATAGTGGCCCTGGTGATGGTGCCGTTGCTCTACGGTGCGGTTTACCTGTACGCAAACTGGGACCCATACTCGAACCTCGACCAGCTCAATGCCGCCGTCGTCGTCCAGGACCAGGGCGCCGTGACGAAGGACGGCAAGCACTTGAACGTGGGCGAGCAGGTGGCCACGACGTTGATTGACGGGCATAAGTTCAATTGGAAGGAAGTGGCCACACCGGCCGAGGCCAATGCGGGCGTGGAATCGGGCGACTTTGCCTTTGCCCTGAACATCCCCAAGGATTTTTCGGCGAATCTGGCGTCCCCGGAGAACTTCAATGCCGCCACCCAGGCCATCATGAGCGTGACCACCAACGACGCCAACAACTATTTGCTGACGTCGATTGTGGACAAGGTGACCACACAGGTTCATGCGTCCGTGGCGCAGCAGGTGGGTGAGCAAACCGCCAATGCGCTGCTCTCCGGGTACGGCACCATCCACGCGCAGCTGGTCCAGGCAGTTGCCGGGGCGAATCAGTTGGCCACCGGCGCCGCCACGCTTGACACGGGTGTGGGGACCCTCGTCACCGGCACCTCGGATCTCCTCAATGGCACCGATGCGCTGGCTGCCGGCCAGGTGAAGCTGGTGGCGGGGTCCAACCAGTTGCTGGCGGGTGCGTCGGCCCTGGACACCGGCCTGGGCCAGCTACAGGCGAAGACTTCCTCGCTGCCGGCGGACACGGCCCAACTCTCCGACGGGGCAGCCGCCGTGGCGGCCGGCAATGCCGCGCTGAACACCAAGGTCCAAAGCGCCATCGGCACGGCCGGCCAGCTCGACACGGCTGCCACGGACGCCATCAACGGCAAGCTTTCCCAGCTCGTGGCCGACGGCACCATTACCGCGGCCCAGTCCACGCAAATCCGCACAAGCCTGCAGTCCGCCACAACTAGTCCCGCCGTAACGGACGTCAAGAACAAGCTGGCCACGGATGCGGCGGACATCCAAAAGCTGGCGACGGGATCCAAGGCGGTTGCCGACGGCGCCGCCAAACTGGCCGGTGCGACGCCGGCCCTCACCAGTGCCATTGGCCAGGCAGCCGCGGGGGCCGGGGAATTGTCCGGAGGCGCCTCAACACTGGTTGCCGGGCAGAATTCGGCCCTGGACGGCGCCAATGCACTGGCCGCCGGCGCCAAGAAGCTCAACTCGGGGGCCGTGGAGCTTAAGGACGGTTCGGCCAAGCTGTCCGCCGGGGCCGCCGACCTTGCCAAACAGTTGGACAAGGGCGCGGGCGCGGTGCCGAATCCCTCGAGCAAGGACCAGGCCAATGCGGCCGGCGTCATCGCCAATCCCATCCAGGTGAAGTCGGTCTCGCAGGCCCAGGCAGCCAACTACGGTTCGGGGCTGGCGCCGTTCTTCCTGGTGCTTGCCTTGTGGATCGGTGCGTTCATGCTGGTGCAGGCCATGCGCCCGCTGACGCGTCGGGCCCTTGCCTCCAATGCGCCGTCGTGGAAGATTGCTGTGGGCGGCTGGCTGCCGTTCGCCACCGTCTCCACGGTGCAGGCGCTGCTGCTGTACAGCGTGGTCATCTTCGGTTTGGGGCTCAATCCAAGCCACCCGTGGCTCACCTTGGGGCTGCTGGTACTGGCGTCGCTGGCGTTCACGGCCCTCATCCAAGGCATTGTGGCGCTGCTGGGAACGCCAGGAAAGTTTGTCGTCTTGATCCTGCTGGTCCTGCAGCTGGTGTCCTCCGGCGGCACGTTCCCATGGCAGACGACGCCGGAGCCGCTGCACCTGATGCACCGGATCCTGCCCATGGGTCATGTGGTGGAGGGCATGCGGCACCTGATTTACGGCGCCGACCTTGCCCCGCTGCTGCCCATCGTGCTGGGCCTGGTTGGCTACGTGCTGCTTGGCCTGGTCTTGGCCTGGGCGGCGGCCACGAAGGGCAAGACCTGGACGCTCAAAACGCTGATGCCGGAGATCGAGGTCTAGGGCCCCGCACCCTTACCGGGGCACCACGAAGTGGGTGACGCGGGCGTCGGCGCCGTCCAGGGTGGCCCAGTCCCCCGTGTGTTCAAGGACGGTGAACGCGCTGGTCGGGTATCCGGACGCCAGGTGCATGTACGCGTCCTGGTCGGAGTCCCGGGCGGCCAGGTCCAGCGCCAAGTCCTGGATGCCGGGCATGTGGCTGATCACCATGAGCGTGGTGACGGTCTCGGGGACGTGGTTGATCACGGAAAGCATGCGGGTGGGGCTGGCGGCGTACAAGCCGTATTCGAGCTTGGGCGTGGGCGCCTTGTCCCCCAATTGCTGGCACACCCAGGTGCAGGTCTGGCGGGTGCGCAGGGCCGAGGAACACAGGATGAAGTCGGGCACCACGCGGTTCTCCAGCAGCCACTTGCCGGCCAGGGGCGCCTCGTGGTGGCCACGCTGGGCCAGGGGCCGCTCGTGGTCGTCCACACCCAACGGGAATGCCGCCTTGGCGTGGCGCATCAGGATCAGCCGTTTTACGTGGTGTTCGCTCATGTTCACAGTTTAGTGAGCAAAGCGCGACGGCGGGTCGCCCACCGAGGTGAGCGGCCCGCCGTCGTGCATCTGGAGACTCTGTTAGATGGAGTATTCCGGCGCGGCCCAGACAACCACTTCAGGGTGCTCGTAGAAACGGTAGCCTTCACCGCGTACGGTGCGCACCGTGTTGGCGAGGCGGCCGAGCTTGGAGCGCAGGCGACGGATGTGGACGTCGATGGTCCGCTCGTTGGGGACCTCGTCGGCGTTGCTCCACAGGCCCTCAAGGAGCTCGTCGCGGCATACCGTGCGGGTGCCGTTTTCCACCAGGTAGTTGAGCAGTTCGAATTCTTTGAACGTCAGGTTCAGGGTTTCGCCGTCGAGGTGGACCTCGCGGCGGGCCAGGTCGATCAGGACGCCGGAGGGGCGCTGCTCGGCGGCCACGGGAACGCGTGCCGCTTCCTGGCGCTGGCGGTTGGCCACCGTGGGATCGCCAAAGGTTGAGCGGACCACATCCAGCGGCGTGCCAACGGCGTCCGACGGCGCAATCGCCACGGCCGCGTAGCTCTGGGCCTGCGGGACCAGCGTCTGGGTGTAGGCGCGGATGTCCTGGGCCAGCTTGGCCAGTGACGTTCCGGCTGCGGCCGCAGTGTCCTCGTCCACGCCTACGTAGAGCACGAATCCGCGGGCCACGTTGTCCTGGCTGACGCCGCGGAGCTTATCGCTGCCTGCAATCACAGGGGTCGGTGCGGTCATCGGGTTGGCCTCAATACTGGGGGTGCTGCGCAGCCTTGCGGCGGCGGAGTCGGCGTCGCGGCGGTAGGCCGCAGGGTTGCCAAAGGAAGCGAGTTCCTGGTGGGGGGCGCGGGCCAGCGGATTTTGCGGACCGCTGCGGGCCACCGCCTTGGCGGCATTACGAACGGAGATGTGGACGTATCCGGAAGCTACAGACATTGAACTACCTAGGTGTATGGCCGTATGCTACGGCGCGAATGCTTTTTTCGCGTTCTGGGAATCAGAACTTAGTGCCCGGTCTCGGGCTGGCCGTGTGGCCGAAAATGCCTAAAACGTATGGGTTGTGAGCTAGGCCTGCATTCGACAACTACACAGGGACCGTCCAGGGATGTCGAAAGGGACGGTCGCTGCGGCTGCAGAATCTTCTGAGTGGGTGTTCACATATTGAGTGTCCTACGTAACAAACGGAACTTGCAAGTAACAAAGGGCCCAAACGTCCACAATATGAGACTCTGCTTGCTTTTGTGATGAACGCAACAATGTAGAGTTAGTCTCACTTGGACCGAAATGTAAGCCATGTGACGAATTTATTGAACCAATTTCGCATTATTGGTCAAACTAATTTGATACGGCTCGCCTTTTGGATAATTTTATTCGCCCAGCATTTTCCGTGATTAAAGTGCCGGCACTTAAGTGGCGCCGGTCACCCAGCTTCCGCCCAGTCATTTACGCTAGGGAAACAAAAGTTTACTTCAGGGCGGTGGGGAGATGGCGTCGCGAAACCGGGGGCGACCCAAGCCCAAGCCGAATGCCGGGGCTGGAGTGCTCGATTCAGCGGTGCAGCGTGTGGGCCACGGAAAACGGTCGGAGGCTGCCCCATTGATCCCTGAGGCGAACATGGTTGCGCCGGTTCATCAGAACCAGCGCCACCAAACCCGACACGATTGCCACGACGGCCCCGATCCACAACGACCAGCGGGCGCCGTATTCAGTGGCGATCCACCCCACCAGCGGGGCGCCAATCGGCGTGCCGCCCTGCATGACCATCATGTACACCGCCAGGACCCTCCCCCGCATGGCGGAATCGGTGGTCAGCTGCACCGTGGTGTTGCACGCGTTCAGGAAAGTCAGCGAGGCAATGCCCACAGGAATCAACGCGACTGCATAGAGGACGTAGCTGGGCATGAACGCGGCGATCACCACGGTCACCCCAAAGGCGACGGAGCCGCCGACTATGTAGAGCATGCGCGTATTCTTGCGGCGCGCTGCCATAAGGGCGGCCGCCAGCGTGCCGATCGCCATGACGGAACCCAGCAGTCCATATTCCCCCGGTCCGAGGTGGAACACCGTGGTGGCCATCAGGGCATTGGTGATCTGGAAGTTCATCCCAAAAGTGCCAACCATGAACACCAGGACCATGATCATCATCAGGTCGGGACGGTGGCGGATGTAGGTAAAACCTTCGCGAATCTGGCCCTTGGCCTTGGGCACACGCACGGACGGCTGCAGTTCCGAGACCCGCATCCGCCACAACGACATGATCACCGCGGCAAAGCTGGCGGCATTGATTAGAAACGCCGGGCCGGTACCAAACGCGGCGATGACGAGGCCGGCGACGCCGGGGCCGGCCAGCCGGGCAAGATTGAAGGAGGCGCTGTTGAGGGCGACGGCGTTGGGGACGTCCCCTTTCCCGACGACTTCCGAGACAAACGCCTGGCGCGACGGGGCGTCAAAGGCGCTGGCCACGCCCAGCAGGAAGGCCAGCACGTAGACGTGCCACAATTCAACCGTGTGGGTGACCACCAGCAGGCCCAGCAGCAGGGCGCACAGGCCCATGGCCGTCTGCGTGCACAGCAGCAGTTTGCGCTTGTTCACCCGGTCGCCCACCACCCCGGCGAACGGGCCCAGGAAGATGATGGGCAGAAATTGCAGCCCCGTGGTGATGCCGGCGGCCGTTCCGGAATGCTGGGTCAGAATTGTCAGCACCAGCCAGTCCTGGGCCACCCGCTGCATCCAGGTGCCGATGTTGGACACCAGTGCCCCGCTCACCCAGAGCCGGTAGTTGATCACTTTCAGGGCCCTGAACATGTCATTCATTCCCCGCTCATCTCCTGAAGTATCCGGGCCGCCTCATGGAGGATGACGCGCTCCTCGGGGGTGCGGGCGGCGACGCGCCTGGCCAGCCACTGCGTCCTCTTGTTCCTGGCCCGCTGCAGCATGGCGGCCCCCTCATCGGTCACGCGGACCAGCACCTGCCGTTTGTCACGCGGGTTTTCCTCGCGGGTGACGTAGCCGGCCACGGCGAGCCCACTGACGATCCGGGTCATGGATGGGGCTTGGATTTGTTCGCGCTCTGCCAGTTGGCCAACCGTCAGGGGGCCTTTGAGGATTCCCGCCAGGACGGAATACTGGCCGGGGCTGATGTCGTGGGAGGCGGCCTCGTTGCGCAGCCTGCGCGAGGTGCGCATGATGGCCACCCGCAGTTCCGCTGCGAGCGGCGCAGCGGCGGTGGGGCGCTTGCCCGCAGGGCTGGCGCGGACTGCCGCAGCGGCGGGAGGAGGGACCGGCGTCGTACCTTCGACGGAGGCTTCGGAGGAGGCAAGGTCAAGGGGAATTTGGGTCATCGTATGCAGCAACCTGATCACATGAGTTACGTATCTATTTGATATCAAGCATAGATCTTTAGCATTGCTAAGTAAACTGTTGGCCTGGTCACAGCCGTTACCAAAATGTGACTTTTGCGGCCAAGCTCTGTTAGTCTGAAAAGCGTGCCCGCCGAACCACCCGCGGTTCCTTGGCACAAATGGACGGTTCGCTGAGCTCTGCCGCCGCCCATTTCCCGTTCACACTTACGGCAGAGACGGGGGACCCAATCTTTACGGGCCTCCATTTGGAAGCCCTTGGGGTTAAGCCGAAAACGCATGCAGTTGTTGCTGCCTGCCGCCCGGCCGGATGCTCTCATCCGAACCCGACAGCTCACCTCGCAGGCGTAGAGAGGCTACTCCCATGTCTGTTACACCCCAGCACGGCCGACGCCGCGCCGAAACCGCCCGTCCAAGCAACGACGCCGGCGAATCCCGCCCCCGCAATCGAGCCGCTTCCCGCAGTGCTCGCAAGGTCGGCGGCCCCGCCAAGCGCATGGCCGTGGTTGCCATTGCCGGAGCCCTTCTGGCCGGTGGCGGACTCGCCCAGGCCGCCACGAACAACGCCAACGACAACCTGGCCGCCGCTAGCCTTGTTTCCAGCACCACAACGGCCTCCGCGACACCGTCGGCGATTTCCGCCCCGAGCAACATCGCCATCGACTTTTCCCACATCCAGGTCGACTCCACCACGGCGGCAACCAAGGCAGCCACCAAGGCTCCGACCGTGAAGAGCGAGGCCGACGCCGTGACTCCGGTCGCCGTCCCCAAGGCCACTGCGACGCCGGCACCCACGAAGACCGCTGCACCGGTAACTGTTGACGATCCCGCCGCCGCCCAGGCCTACGCCTCGAGCCAGTTGTCCACGAAAGGTTGGGGTCAGGACCAGATGGGCTGCCTGAACCAGCTGTGGACCCAGGAGTCGAGCTGGCTGACGTCTGCTGAGAACGCTTCCAGCGGCGCTTACGGCATTGCGCAGTCCCTGCCGGCCGAGAAGATGGCCGTCACCGGCACCGACTACCGCACCAACTACCAGACGCAGATTCGCTGGGGCCTGCAGTACATTGCCGACCGCTACGGCAGCCCGTGCGGTGCATGGGACCACGAAGTCGCCATCGGCTGGTACTAGCCGGCGCCTTCCCGCCCGCATTAACGCGAAAACGGGACCAAGTCGCGAGAACGGTGATTCAATCCACCGTTTTCGCGACTTGGTCCCGTTTTCGTTGAATCTATTAGTCGACCACGCCGTACAGGCGGTCGCCGGCGTCGCCCAGGCCGGGCACAATGTAGGACTGTTCGTTCAGGCCTTCATCGATCGAGGCCAGGACAACGTGGACGTTGTCGCGGTCGCCGTGGGCGGCTTCCAATCGGGCCAGGCCCTCGGGCGCGGCCAGCAGGCAAATGCAGGTGATGTCGGCTGCACCTCGGTCAAAGAGGAACTTGAACGCCTCGATCAGCGTTCCGCCCGTGGCCAGCATGGGATCCAGGACGTACACCTGGCGGCCAGTGAGGTCCTCGGGGAGGCGCTCGGCGTAGGTGATGGCCTCGAGGGTTTCCTCGTTGCGGGCCATGCCCAGGAAGCCGACCTCGGCCGTGGGCAGCAGGCGGGTCATGCCCTCGAGCATACCCAGGCCGGCGCGCAGGATCGGCACCACCAACGGCGTGGGCTTGGTCAATCCGGTGCCGACGGTGGAGGTCACGGGGGTTTCAATGTTGACGGGCTCAACACGGACCTCACGGGTGGCCTCGTACGCCAAAAGCGTGACCAGTTCCTCGGTCAGCTGCCGAAAAATCGGGGACGGAGTGTTCTTGTCCCGGAGAACAGTCAACTTGTGGGCAATCAGCGGATGATCCGCAACCAGTACGCGCATAGATAAAAGCTACCATTGAGCCGTGTCCTCCACAGCGAATTCCGGCCAAATCGAGACCCCCGCCACGGCATTTCACGCCCAATGGATGGGGCTGGCCCTCACTGAAGCCACGCGCGCCCTGGCCACGGGGGACGTGCCGATCGGCGCCGTCGTGCTGGGGCCCGACGGCGCGGTGCTGGGATTGGGACGCAACGAACGTGAGGCGCACCAGGATCCGACGGCGCACGCCGAGGTGGTGGCCATCCGGGAGGCCGCGCAAAAGTTGGGTTCCTGGCGGTTGGAGGGATGCACGCTGGTGGTGACGCTGGAGCCGTGCACCATGTGTGCGGGGGCGATCGTGCTGGCCCGGGTGCCGCGCGTCGTTTTTGGTGCCTGGGATGAAAAGGCCGGCGCGGCCGGCTCGGTGTTCGACGTGCTGCGCGAACGCCGGCTCAACCATTGGGTGGAGGTGTTCCCCGGCGTCAGGGAGGACGAGTGTGCGGCGTTGTTGAAGGATTTCTTCGGCGGGCACCGGTAGCCGGCTCCTAGGGTTCGATGAGGAGTGGCTGGGTGCGGATCACGCAGGACGCCAGTTGCAGTTCAGGGCCGGCCGCGGCGCCGAGTCGGTTGTTCCGCCCCGTGTCATCGCACCAGTCGAGGTTGTACGGCACCGCCGTCACGGACGCCGCCCCAGACGCCATTGAGGCGGGAATGCGAAGTTCTGCACTGAAGGCGCCTTGATCACTCATGGGTGCCCGCGAACTGAGGACTTCCTGGCCGGATGCGTCGACCAACGCCAACTGAATCTGCGCCTTGGCGCCGTAGCGTGGCTGGCAGGTTGCGGGGTCTGCCCTGACGGTGACAGTCCCGCCGGGCTTGGCGATGGCTGCCCCAAGGGCAAAGGGCGGTGGGAAACACCCGGAACCCAAAGGTGCCGTCCGGCCTTGCAGGCCGCATCCGGCTGACAGCAGAACTACGGCGAAAGCCGCTGCGCTGCCCGCCAGCCGGATGAATTTCATGCCGCGCCGGCCTCGTTGAGTGCCGTGATGCGCTTGGCCCGTGACGCCGGCGAATCCAGGCTGAAGCTGCGGAAATCGCCCAGGTCCTCGCGGATGAACGCCTCCACCTCCTTGATCCTGTGCGTCACCGCCTTGGTGGGTGCGTCAAAAAGCCAGTGGGCTATGCGTTCCTCACCGGAATCGTACTGCCACAGGCCGATGATGCGCCCGCGGTCCACGATCGGGTGGTCCGGCAGGTCCGCGGTCAATGCCAGCCGGGTGCTCTCGAGCTGGCGGTCCTGGTCCTGTTCGGCAAAGTGGTCGGCCGCATTGCGACGGAGCAAGAACAAAGCGTCCGTTCCCGACAGGAGCTGGATTTGTTCCTCGGAGGGTGCAGTGAAGTTGGCGTGGGCATCGACGTCCGAGGGCAGCATCCACAGGCCGTCGGTCTCGACAGCGCCGGCGGCGGCCAGTGCGGCCTTGGTCTGGGTCACGGTAAACGCCGTGAACCACTGGGTTTGCTTCAGTGTTGCTCCGCCGGTCCAGCCCAGGTAGCGCTCCATGAGCGTTGCACGGGCTTGCTCGGGCGACTCCTGGGCCGGGTCCAGACCCCACGCCGTGTAGGCATAGCGCTGCTGGTCCAGCCGACCATTCACGGGAACCCGCCTGATGCGGCCATCCGCCTGCAACAAGCCCAGGGCCGCCGGCAGCGTGGTGGAGGCGCCCTTCTTCTTGCCGGCCTCCCCCAGGCTCCGGACGGCGTCGCCCAATTTGTCCTTGAGCTGCTTGGGATCCAGCGGTTCGACGGCGTCCGCCAGGACCGCGAGAACCTGCTGTCCCAGCGTGGCCAGTTCCTCGCGGGGAACGTCGAGTTTGTCCAGGACCTTGGCCTGGGTCTCGGCAGCGCCAAGTCCGAGGGTGAGGGCCCAGGCGTAGTCGGCCGCGCCGAGCACATAGGTGCATCCGCGCGCCGTCGGGAGCTCATGGATACGCAGGGCCGCGACGTCGGCGTCGGCTTCGTCGCGCCGGATGCCTGCGCGGGCAAACAGCGTCAGGTACGGATTGGCGCCTCCCACGGAGCGTGCCCAGCCGGCCGCACTGAGCGTTTCCGCCGAGTTCCTGCCCTCGAGGGAGCCGTCCAAACCTTGCTTGTGCCAGCTCCAGGCACGCTGCGTTGCACTGTCCATGTGCCCATCTTGCCCCATCCCGGTGAGGGGCGTGCCACTCATTTTTGTTGTTGGCCGTTGACCCGGTAAGGTTGTGGCGTTGGTGACGTGTCCGAGCGGCCGAAGGTGCAACACTCGAAATGTTGTTCAGGTGAGAGCCTGACGTGGGTTCAAATCCCACCGTCACCGCCAATGTGCAAGGCCCCTGCTTCCCTTTGTTTAGAAGGGAAAACAGGGGCCTTTGCCATTTCCGGAGAGCGCCCGAAACGGAACCCTGGGC